>JBIKJU010000091.1:0-7670 GCA_044360745.1 Chitinophagales bacterium | reverse complement strand
GTGTCTTTTTCTTTTCTATATTCCATGATTGTTTTTTTTTGCAGGGGCTAAATTAGTGGAATTGATGGAAATGGGAAATTTTGACCCAATGAATAAAGAGAGGTCTTTCAACTTTATTCTACTCCAATCTCTTAGCTTCCTCCCAGTATTTATCCATTTCGCCAAGAGTCATTTCAGAAAGCTCTTTGTTATTTTCTTTGGCTTTTTTTTCGATATGCTGAAATCTACGAATAAACTTTTGATTGGTGTTTTCTAGACAAGTGTCTGGGTCGATATTAAGATACCGAGCATAGTTGACCATGGCAAACATAACATCACCAAACTCACTTTCCATTTTTAGTTTGTTCTGTGATTTTACTTCCTCTTTAAACTCTGCCATTTCTTCCTCTACTTTTGCCCACACATCCTCTATATTATCCCATTCAAACCCGATTTTGCCAGCTTTTTCTTGCACTCTATAAGCTTTGATAAGGGAAGGTAGTCCGCTAGGAACACCTGATAACACTGAGGCTCTGCCCTCCTTCATTTTTAGTTTCTCCCAATTTTGTTTTACTTCTTCTTCATTAGCTACTATAGTGTCACTATAAATATGTGGATGACGAATAATTAACTTTTCACATATAGCATGCAGAACATCAGCTATATCAAACTCTTTTTTTTCACTACCTATCTTAGCATAAAAAACTACATGAAGCAAAATGTCTCCTAACTCTTCTTTTAAGCCTTGCCAGTTGCCTTTCACGATTTCATCGCTAAGCTCATAAACTTCTTCAATGGTCAGAGGTCTAAGTGTGTCTATAGTTTGCTTTTGATCCCAAGGGCACTTTTCCCGTAGGTCATTCATAATAGAAAGCAAACGGGCAAAGGCTTCGGTTTCTTTTTGCATGCTAAATTTTACTTTACGTAGGTGATTTCTTTTACTGCTTCTATAACTTTAGCGACAGAAGGCATATAAGCGTCTACGAGATTTGGGGCGTAATGCATGCTAGTGTCTGCTCCGCAAACTCTTCGAATTGGTGCATCTAGGTAATCGAAGGCATAACGTTGCAATTGGAATGTAATTTCTGATGCTATAGACGTAAAAGGCCAAGACTCATCTATGATAACTACCCTATTAGTTTTCTTAACAGATTGGATTATTGTATTGATGTCTAATGGGCGAATAGTTCGCAAGTCTATTACCTCTGCTTCAATACCCTCTTTAGCTAATAGATCTGCACTTTCGAGAGCTATTTTCATCATTTTGTTATATGAAACTATAGTTACATCTGTTCCTTGTCGTTTTACATCACAAAGCCCAATAGGTATGAGATATTCTTCGTCTGGCAATTCACAATTATCACCATACATGACTTCCGACTCCATAAAAATCACTGGATCCTCATCTCTAATAGCAGATTTCAAAAGACCTTTAGCGTCATATCCATTTGATGGTGATATTACTTTGAGGCCGGGAACACATGCTAGCATATTGGTGAGCATTTGTGAGTGCTGCGCTCCTAACTGTCCTGCGGCTCCTTGAGGCCCTCTAAACACTATCGGGTTACCCACTTGTCCGCCACTCATAGCCAGCATTTTTGCTGATCCATTCATGATTTGATCAAAGGCTAGAATTGCAAAATTCCATGTCATAAATTCTACTATCGGCCGCACGCCATTCATAGCAGCTCCAACGGCTATACCCGCAAAACCCAACTCCGCAATAGGTGTGTCGATAACTCGTTTTGGTCCAAACTCTTTCAGCATGCCTTGGCTTACTTTATAAGCACCGTCATATTCGGCTACCTCTTCACCCATCAAAAATACGGTTTCATCTCTACGCATTTCTTCTGACATAGCTTCTCTTAGTGCATCTCTAAATTTTACTTTTCGCATAGTGTACTATTATAAGTGCAAGTATAAGTAAAAAAAACATTCACCCTTGCCAATTTCAAAAAGTGAAAGCATTTTTTAATCTTGCAAGAATTATGCAAAATAAAATTGAAGCAATAATTTTTGATATGGACGGCTTATTGATTGACTCAGAGCCTCTATGGAGAAAATCTGAAATTAAGGTATTTGAAACAGTGGGGTTACAACTTACAGATGCTGATTGCGCTTTGACCACAGGCTATCGTTTTGATGAAGTAGTGAAGTATTGGTATGCAAAACATCCATGGGGAGGAAAATCGCTTTCTCAAATCGAAAATGAGGTTTTAGATGAAATGGAGCTTGGAATTTCTACAAATATAGAACCCATAAAAGGGGCTATTGAAATTATAAAATTGGCAAAAGCGAAGGGATACAAAACTGCTATTGCTTCCTCTTCAGCTATTCGATTAATAAACGCTTGTGTGAAAAGATTGGGGGTGGAAGATTCGCTAGACATATTGCATTCAGCAGAGTTTTGCGAATATGGAAAACCTCACCCTCAAATTTTTATTGAAACTGCTAAACTGCTGGATGTTTCTCCTTATCACTGTATGGTTTTAGAAGATTCGCTCAATGGAGTTTTAGCTGCCAAATCTGCTAAAATGAGTTGTATTGCTATTCCTGATCGCGAGAATAAAAATAATCCTAAATTTGCTATTGCAGATGTAGTTTGTAAAAACTTAACTGAAGCTATGCAATATGTTTAAACAATAATTATGGCAAATAAAAAAGAAAAATTCGCAAGTATATTTAGTGATAAAACTTCTGAAAGCGTTGCTAATGCTCACTTGATGCCGTTGTATTTATCATCTACTTATATATACCCATCAGTATCCGAAGCACAAGCAGTTTTTGAAGGGAAAAAAGAAGGCACAATTTATGCGCGCTGGTCGCATCCTAATGCGGAATTAGTAGAACAGAAAATAGCCTCTCTATACGAGAATGAAGTTAAGGTATTAGCATTTTCATCAGGTATGGCAGCCATCAGCACAGTTTTTCAAGGACTCTTAAAACCTAACGATACAGCTATTGTTCAAGGAAATATTTATGGTACTACTATAGATTATGCGAATCATATGGCTGCTACTATGGGCGTTAAAATAGTGTTTGCGGACTTTAAAAAGTTAGATGTTTTAGAAGATTTATGCAAAGAGCACAAACCTAAAATGTTGTTTGCAGAAACCCCCTCTAATCCTACTATAGCATGCTACGACATCAAAGCTATAAGTAAGATATCACATAAATTAAAAGCAAAACTAGTAGTCGATAATACTTTTGCTACACCCTATTTACAAAAAACCTTAGATTTTGGTGCTGATATTGAAGTAGACTCTAGTACTAAATTTTTAAATGGACATGGAACAGGACTTAGCGGTCTTATTCTTTGTCGAGATGCAAAATTTATGAAAGATGTAATCTGGAAATTAAGAAAGCTGAATGGTACTATTATCTCACCTCTCGATGCTTGGCTGCTCAATTTAGGTCTTAAAACTTTATCACTGCGTATGGAAAGGCATTGCGAAAATGCTCTTTATATCGCCAAGGGTTTGTCTGTTTTAAAGGCTGTATCTTCTGTAAATTATCTTGGACTAAGTAGTCATCCTGATCATAAATTAGCCAAATTTCAAATGAAAAATTTTGGCGGGGTTTTGAGCTTTGAATTGAAAGGTGGATACAAATCAGCCTTAAAGCTACTTAAAAATGTGAATCTCTGCCACCTCACGGCATCACTTGGCACTACCGATACACTCATTCAGCATCCAGCATCCATGTCACATTATTTTGTGCCTAAAAAACAAAGAGAAGAGTATGGTATTTCTGATGGACTAGTACGTCTTGCTGTAGGATTAGAAGATCCAAGTAGCATTTTGCGTGACATAGAAAGTGCCTTAAAATAATGGATTATTTAGTCTCTGGAATAAATTCTAAGGATAGAGAATTGACACAGTATCGTTTTCCAGTTTCTGTAGGGCCATCGTCAAAAATATGACCTAAATGCCCATCGCATTTAGCACAAACAATTTCTGTTCTTGTCATGCCGTGTGAGTAGTCAGATTTTGTTTTTACCTTTCCTCCTGCTATTTCGCGGTCAAAACTTGGCCAACCGCAATGCGACTCAAATTTCATATCTGAGGTGAAGAGCAGATTCCCACAGCCTGCACAACAATAAGTGCCATTTTCTTTGTGCAAATAAAATTTACCAGTAAAAGCTCTTTCTGTTCCTTTTTCCCTCAACACATAGTACTGTTCTGGGCTAAGTTGTTTTTTCCATTCTTCATCGCTGATTTTAGTAGTATCCATTTTTTGAGATTTATTGACTGTTGTATTTTGAGTAGTAGATGTAGTTTGACTATTGCATGAAATAGACATAAAAGGAAGAAAATACCATACAAAATAAAGTTTTTTTGAGAATATCATGTCTTCAAATTTAGTATTTTACAATTATAGTTTTTACTTTGACGTTGAAATACCCAAAATGAGTACAGCTGTTACCTTTAATTATAGATACTTAACAATTTTATTGTGTAGTTGTTTACCGATATTACATTCTTTTTCACAAGGCACATTTATTCCATTTGATCCCGAAATTAATCATATGATAGACCGGATGGATATCCGCTATGGCAAAGTGTTGACAGTGCCTCATACATCGTCTAAACCTTTTTTGCGTGCTGATGCTGCTCGTATGGCAGAGGCTTTGCAACTCTCTAATATTAAAGTAGGGAAAAGAACAGCTTCAGAAATAAAGTATTTAATGGATGATAATGCTGAATGGTTAGATACATTGAAAAGTGCGACTAAAAATCCTATTTGGTTGTTTAGAAGAGGGTCTAAAGTGGCCATGTATAGAGAGCCAGCTTCTTTAGCCAAAGTTGATGTTAAAAATTTCAATCTAAGACTTAATCCTATATTGGCTTTTCGTTTTGGAGCAGAATCAGCATCCAAAGGTTTGCGATTGGTCAATACAAGAGGAATTGACTTGCGATTTAATATCAAAAATGTGGTGAGTGGTTATTTTATGTTTACAGAGAACCAAACTCTAACGCCTTCCTATGCTCAAAGTCGCTATCTCAGAGATTCTTTAAATACAATCGAGGCTGTACCTGGTGAAACCTACTGGAAAGAATACAACTCAAATGTTTTTAAAATAAAAGATGGAGTGGATTATTTTCAGGCGAGAGGCTATGTCAATATAAATGCACTTAATTATTTTAACATCACTTTTGGGCATGATAAAAATTTTATAGGTAATGGCTACCGCTCTATTTTTTTGTCGGATAATGCTCCTGCTTATCTTTTCTTGAAACTCAATACACGTGTTTGGAAAATTAACTATCAAAATCTTTTTTGTGAACTTACTAATCAATACAGAAGAGGTGGAGACCAACTGTTACCTAAAAAGTATGCTGCATTTCATCATTTAAATTTTGAAATTGCTCGTTGGCTAAATATTGGCTTTTTTGAAGGAGTAATATTTAATCGCTCTAAAAACTTTGAATTTCAATATTTAAATCCGTTGATTTTTTATCGCTCTATAGAGCAAGCTGTAGGAAGTCCTGATAATGCTTTATTGGGCATAGATTTTAAATCAAATTTTCTTGATCATATTTCGCTTTACGGACAGTTTTATTTGGATGAATTCAATTTTGGTAGATTGATATCTAAAGAAAAATGGTGGGGTAATAAATATGCGATTCAAGTAGGGATGAAATACATTGACATAGTTCCCAATCTTGATGCACATTTAGAGTTTAATATGGCTCGTCCATTTATGTATGGTCATGATGAGCGAGCTACCGGGCATGCAAACTATACGCACTATAATCAAGCTTTGGCGCATCCACTTGGGGCAAATTTTAGTGAGTTTATATTTATTGCTCGATATCAACCTGTGAAGCGATTGTTTTTAAGTGTGAAGTATCTTTATTCTACTTATGGAGAGGATACTATTAGCCGCGCAGCAGGCAGAGTTACCAATTTTGGAGGCGATATTTTTAGAAACAATTCTGGACTGACTTCAAACAATTCCACAGGTGTTATAAGCGAAATAGGTCATAAACATCTTCAAGGTGTTAGGGCTAAGCAACACTTTTTTAGCTTTAGAGCTTCTTATATGTTTTGGCATAATGTATATGCTGATTTAGAATTGTTTATCAGAAACAAGAACTCTACTTTTAAGCCATATAGCTATAACAGCACTTACTTTGCTGTAGGATTGAGAATGAACATTCCTTATAAAGAATATGTATTTTAGTTTTTTTTTGTAATTTGTCTTACTTTATTCCGTATTTTTGGCACGCTAATTGAAAGTATAAAAACAAAAAATATAACAAACATGAAAAAAATCCTATTTGCAATGACCGTTTTTTTAGCTACTAGCGTAGCTATGGCTCAAGAAGAAAAAGCTGCTAATCCAAATGCTCCTGTAATTAAATTAGCTAATGAAGTACATGATTTCGGAACAATCATTGAAGGTCCATCAGTTTCTTATGATTTTAAATTAAAAAATACTGGTAAAGAACCTTTAGTGTTGACAAACGTGAGAGCAAGCTGTGGATGCACCGTGCCTACATGGCCTAAAGAACCGATTTTGCCTGGGAAAGATGCTTCAATTACTGCTACTTACAGCACACAGGGTAGAGTTGGCGGGTTTACAAAAACTATTACTATAGAGTCTAATGCTAGCGAGCCAAATAAAGTGGTAACTATAAAAGGTGAAGTTATAAAAGCAGAAGATGACAAAAGTATTCCGTTAGCAAAACCAGCTTTGGTAGCACCTAAAAACTAAAAATCTTTTTTATTGAATCAGTTCGATCCCAATAGAGTTTTACTTTATTGGGATTGTTTTTTATCTTCAATTTATTTTGATTAAATCACATACATATTTTATATCAGATTTGCATCTTGGCACTCCTGATGCTAGCAGTAGCAGAGAGAGGGAGCTATTATTTTGCAAATGGCTCAAAGAAGTATCTACTAATGCCAAGCGCATTTATATTATTGGTGATTTATTTGACTTTTGGCACGAGTATAAAACAGTAGTCCCAAAAGGATTTGTGCGCACCCAAGCAGCCATAGCTCAAGCCGTAGAGGCTGGCGTAGAAATTCATTTATTTACAGGCAATCACGACCTTTGGCAAGATCGCTATTTTGAAGAGGAACTTGGCGTGAAAGTATTTTTCGAACCAGTCATGCACAATATATACGGGAAAACTTTTTTCATTGGTCATGGAGATGGACTAGGTCCGAACGATAAAGGCTTTAAATACATGAAAAAGTTGTTTACAAACCCCATAGCACAGTTCTTTTTTAGATGGCTGCATCCTGATATTGGAATGAAAATAGCTGCCCACTTTTCTTATAAAAGTAGATATGTAAACGGGCAAATTCCAAAAGAGCATTTTCAAGGAGAGGCAAAAGAGTGGTTGGTTCAATATTGTATGTATAAATCTCAACAAATCCCTAGTATTAATTATTTCATCTTTGGTCATCGGCACTTGCCTATTGAGTTTAAAGTTAGTGAAAACTGTACCTATTACAATACAGGCGACTGGTTGTCCTACTATACCTATGGAGTTTTTGATGGCTCAAATTTTGAAATGAAAACCTATTCGAAATGATGAAAAGTAAGATCGTTATAGGAATTGTAGGTTCATTCTTTTTTTTACTTCTTTCTTCGTTTTGGAGAAGTGATGATATCTTTTTTTTGAAGCGCGCATTTCAGTTCAAAGCCAATTTTTTAGTGAATGACCATTTAG
>JBIKJU010000092.1:0-7670 GCA_044360745.1 Chitinophagales bacterium | reverse complement strand
ACGCTATTCAGTAGATGATGAATGGCATATCCCTCATTTTGAAAAAATGCTTTATGATAATGCTCAGCTTATAGAAACCTATTCGCTAGCTTACCAAATCACAAAAAGCGAGGTGTATAAATCTGTTGTCTATAACACACTTTCTTTTCTTGATAGAGAATTGAAAGATAGTTCTGGCGGATACTACTCAGCTTTAGATGCTGATAGCGAAGGCGAAGAAGGCAAATTTTATTGTTGGTCTTATGATGATTTGAAAAAAAATTTAGGCAATGACTTTTATACATTTAAAGAAAGATTTGACATTTCTGAACATGGTAATTTTGAGGAAACCAATCATTTAGTAAGAAAAAATTTGAATGGCTTTAATGATGCACAAGAACAAAAATGGATGCAATCACTGCTCGAAAAAAGAGCTAAAAGAATTCGCCCTGGTACAGATGACAAAATCAACACCTCTTGGAATGCCTTGCTTTTAAAGGGGCTAGCTACTGCATATGTCACTTTCAATGATCCCGATATTCTTTCTAAAATAAACGAACTTGATTCATTTTTTAGACAGCATATCATTCATGATGAATTCTCTATTTCACGCATTTTTAAAAATGGGAAAACAACTATCAATGGTTTTCTTGAAGACTATGCGCTCTTAGCAGATGCCTATATCACACTTTATCAAATTAGATTAGATGAATCATATCTCAATATTGCGAAGCAAATCACAGATTATGTCATTCAGCACTTTTACAACCCATCAAACAGCCTATTTTATTACACATCAATAAACGATGACCCACTAATAGCACGTAAAATTGAAACATCTGACAATGTCATTCCTTCTTCAAACGCAGTAATGGCAGATGTTTTAGCCTATTTAGGTCACGTATATCATAATGAAAACTACCTCCGCATCAGCCAACAAATGGTACTCAATATGCAAAAAATGACCCATCAACATACGCAGTTTTATAGCAGGTGGGCTTCAGTGGAGGCTAAACTAATTGATACTTCTATAGAAATTAGCATAGTAGGTAAGGATAGTGAAATGCGGAGAGTAGAATTTGGCGAATACTACATGCCTCAGGTTCTCTTCTCTGGAAGCAAGAAAGAAAGCAGTATTCCTATACTTAAAGATAGATATCAAACAAATGAGACTTTGATCTATGTATGTATAAACAAAAGCTGTAACTTGCCTGTTAGGTCTGTAGAAGAAGCTATTGATCAAATTAAAAATTAAATCATGATTATCTCTTACTTTCTAACCTTAATTGCATTTCTTGTTATTGACTTAGTTTGGCTAGGGCTGGTTGCGAAGAAATTTTATTGGTCAAAAATTGGCAACTTACTCACTACAGACTATGTTTGGTCTGCTATTATTGCATTCTACTTAATCTATATCGCAGGAATATTTTATTTTGTAGTATATCCTTCTATCGCTAATAATAGTGCGCTATCTGATGTTTTCATCAGAGGAGCATTTTTAGGCATTTTGTGCTATGCTACATACGATTTAGTGAACATGGGCACTCTCAAGCAATGGTCTTGGAGCATAGTAGTTGTAGACATTCTATGGGGTGCAGCTCTTACTGGGACTGTATCTTGTATTGGGTATGTGTTAATGCAGAAGTTTGGGTAAAACAACTTCTATTCCATCTTTTATATCTTTTCTTGAAATACTAATATTGATGACTAGTTTTACCAATTTGTAAGATAAAAATGCTTCCTTAAAGCATAAATATATAAATCTAAGATAAACATACTCCCTTTCATATTTAAAAGGAATGAAAAAAAAGAATCAATCTAACAAAATCATCATCAATCTCCTAAAAACAAAAAATGCCGACCTATCGGTTGGCATTTTTCTATGAAAAGGATTTAAACTACTATTTAGTAATTGTAAATTTTTTAACTGTGTATCCTTGCTTTTCGTTTCCTATGCGGAGTTGATAGTTACCGTTAGCTAGATTAGAAAGATTTAATTGAGTACTAGCAGTGTTTACTTCTATAGTTACAGGAGCAGCTACTACTGCACCTCTTACATCTAAAGCTGTTATAGTCAAATTATCATTAAACTGTTTAGCTATATCAATATTCAATTGACCAGTTGTATTTGTTGGGTAAACTGATATTGCCTTAGATAATTCCGTTTCATTGATGCCTATAGTTACTTCTATGTTTTTACAAGTAGTATCTCTTCCAAATTGATTGATAGCTATCAAACAAACAGTTTTAGGTCCGTTTTGAGAATAGTTTTTGATTGGATTTCGTTGTGTGCTTCCTGATCCATCTCCAAATGACCAAACATAAGAAGTGGGGAAATAAAGACTTGTATCTACAAAGTCGAAACGAGTACCCGTTACTTTAGTATATCTAAAACCTGCAATTGGTTTAGCAGCTACCAATACTGTTCTCACAATGCTATCTCTGTTTCCAGCTGCATCTTGAGCATAATATGTTACAGTATAATATCCTGGAGTAGAGGTATTCACAGTACTAGAGTTCACTACAGTTACAGAGCCATCATTACAATCAAATGCTGTAGCTCCTGGGTCGTTGAATGTGCTATCTCTTTGTATTACTAGTGTGTCAGCTCCATTCATAGTAATAACAGGTGGCACATTGTCAAGGCTAAGCGTAAAGCCATTTTTAGCAAAATCTATGTTTTGGCAATAGTAAAAACGAGCTGGAGCATTACCCCATCTTCTAGAAGGGTTGCTATAGTCAGGTTCAGTCAAAACTACAGGAATATTATAGTTAGTGGCATTATCAAAAGCATTTTGAGATACCACTGGGAATAAAGCTCCAAACAAGGAACCTGGTTGACTTGCAGGAGTTTCACCACCAAATAAAGCATCGCCTTCAGTAAAGTTAGCTACCGCAGTAGTTTTAGCAAAATCTACATCAATACCTACACCAAACAAATTGGGTGACACATTAGCATCTTGGCTTTGTTGGCTAGCAATAGACTCATCTGTATCATTCCAAAACATAAATATTTTCTTACCATCAGCAGAGCGAGAAGCTTGAGCACGGTTATTACCACTATAATTACCTTCTCCACCCACTGCTGAAGTGTATTCTGCACTTACAGAAAATACTTGAGCTAAGAAATTAGCTTGCCAAACACCACAAAGATTTTCATCAATAGTGATATCATACATCGCTAATCCTGCATTAGGAAAATAGCTATAAGTAGGCTCATCAGTTCTTGCTATACCTACTACAGAAGATATGTGTGGTCTTCCTAGATAATCAACAGAAACATCTATACCTCCAATATGCGTTTTATTGGTAGGGAAAGGTTGTCCAGTTGCTTGATCAATTAATTCAGGAGATTCAAACATTCCTGGCAATGTATCTACATTCAATTCAATAGGTCCAGTCCAAGTTTGACCAAAGTCTGTAGACTTAAACAATACTAAGTTAAAGAAATATTCTCCATCTAATTTAATATCAGCATCTACAGCTATCCAACCATACTGTCCAGTCGGATCAAATGCTGAAACTGGAGATCCAATCGCAGAAAAAGTTTGAGTACCAGTATTTACTTCCTCAATTGGGAAATTTTTGGCATCTAATGTCCAATCTACATTTCTAGTCGCAGGATTCCATAGTCCTTTTTGAATAAGTAAACCATTCGTCAAAGAGTTATTTGGAGATGAAAAAGATGTATTACTACTAGTATTAACATTGATGAAAAAACCTGGCTGACCTTGAGACAAACCTCCCGCTACAGCTACTAATCCACCATTCACAATATCATTACTCTCTGTAAAAGTACTTGTATCACCAGAAAGTTTTCCAACACCTCTATATTCACCTTGCCATGAGCCATTAGCTCCATCATGCCAAGTTCCACTATATACTAAATAAGCACTATCAGCTGTGGTGCTTCCTGGGGCTCTATAGATTACAGCTTGAGGGAAACGACCATTTATAGCTATGTTATCTGCTAGTGGGTTTAAGGGTCCAATGTTAGCGTTCCAAGTTGTACCTCTGTCTTTAGAAACATCAAAACGGTATTGAGCTACATTTGATCCAGCAGCATTACAACATGCAGCTGTTTCGTCATTTCTATGAATAAAAATAACTGAATTAATACTATCATCAACATATATCTGATTACAGTCAGCATTAAGAACACTTAAGACATTTCCTGCACTACTCAATGGAAATTTAGTTAAAGCTCTTGAGGCTCTTTGAGAAGTTGGAAGATGTCTTGAAGCTGGGAAAACCGTTGGCTTAGTTGCCTTAACATTAGTGACGGCTGTCTGCTTTACTGGTCTGTCACCTTCTCCAGCAAATGAAGATAGGGCTATAACAGACAATGATAAAAGAAGTAATTGTTTTCTCATGTTTTGTTTATTGTTAAATTTTAGTTACAAAATCAAAGTTAAAAGTATAAAATCAGTTGAGTTTTTTCAACTTTATGCTAAAAAAAATATACAAAAGTCTATTTTTTACAATTTTATGACTGTTTCAAAGCCTTCATATTCAAAAGAATCATTAGATGATAAGATAATCGTCTTTTTCCCTTTATAGAATTCAATCCACTTTTTGTACTGTGATCTCCAGTGTTCATCCAAAAATGAGCATGGTTCATCCAACAAAAGCATGTTAGCTTTAGTATGAAATGCTAAACCCAATTTAAACCGTTGTTTCATTCCCGTTGAAAAAGAGCTAATTAGTTTATTTTCATCTAGCTTTACTTCTTCAAAGAAAGCTTGTTTAGAGACAGTTAATGATTTATACGATGTATAAAAATCAAACCATTCACACATCGTCAAATCTTCTGACAAGTCAATATACGGGGCTTGAATGGCTATAACACTACTAATTTCTTCTTTAGTTACTGTTTTATTGTTTTGCTCATAAATCACCTCTCCTTTGTCAGCTGACAAGTATCCTGAAATCAACTTTAGCAATGTAGATTTACCTTTGCCATTTTCTCCAGTTATAGCATACATCTTATTACTCTCAAAAGTATAGTTGAAATTTTTGATTATTAGTTGACTGCCAAATTTTTTTGAAATGTCTATGACCCTAATCTTCATATTTACTGTTGAATCCCTTCATTATGCCTCGAACTGATTCTCTTATAAATGAGACAATTTCATCTTTTTCAGGTGATGAAGGTATCTCTCTTTCAATTATCTTAAGAGCATTAGATGTATTTAGTCCTCGTAGATATAATATTCTGTATATTTCCAATATCCCATTTATTTGTTCGTTGCTAAATCCCCTTCTTCGTAATCCTACAGAGTTTACTCCAGCATAGGCAGATGGATGACGCGCTGCACGTACAAAAGGTGGAATATCTTTATTAACTAAACTACCTCCAGATAAAAAAGCATGCTTCCCAATTTTAGTAAACTGCTGAATATTTGAAGCTCCGCCAATAATGGCAAAATCTTCAATTTCAATATGACCTGCTAAATTAACATTGTTGGCTAATATACAATTATTGCCAATAACACAGTCGTGTGCTATATGCACATATGCCATGAGCATAGTACCACTCCCTATCACTGTTTTCATTGAATGTTCTGTCCCCTTATTGATTGTGACATATTCTCTTATGATAACATTATCACCAATTTGAACAATTGACTTTTCACCTTTATATTTTAAATCTTGAGGAATAGCAGAAATAACAGCACCGGGAAAAATCTTACAATTTTTACCTATTCGAGCACCTTCCATGATAGACACATTTGGCCCTATCCATGTGCCAGCTCCAATTTCTACATCCTTACTTATGGTTACAAAAGGCTCTACTACTACTGATTGGTCTAGCTTAGCTGAGGGGTCTATAAATGCAAAGGGTTGGTTCATGTGGTGTGTGTTTTTATTTTCGCTTTACAATTTGAGCCATAAGATCTGCTTCAGCTACTATTCGGTTTCCTACAAAAGTAGTTCCTTTCATTTCTACTAAGCCTCTTCTAATTGGTCCTGTTAACTCTAGTTTAAAAATTAGTGTATCTCCTGGAATAACTTTTTGCTTAAATTTTGCTTTATCAATTTTCAAAAAATAAGTATCGTAGTTTTCTGGGTCTTCTAAAGTAGATAATACCAACATTCCACCAGTTTGCGCCATTGCTTCTATAATTAAAACTCCTGGCATCACTGGATTTCCGGGGAAATGACCTTGAAAAAAACTTTCGTTGTAAGTTACTGCCTTTACTCCAACTACTTCCTTTTCTTCAACAGATATAATTTTGTCAATCAATAAGAAAGGATAACGATGAGGGAGCATCGACTTTATCTGTTCTGTATCATAAACAGGAGATATATTAGGGTCATAAGCTGGGGCAGGTTCTCTAAGTCTTTCGGCTTTTATTATAGCTTTCAACTTCTTTGCAAAGGCAATATTTGATTTATGACCAGGGCGAGTAGCAATAATATTAGCATTAAAAAAAGTACCACATAATGCCAAATCGCCTACAACGTCAAGCAACTTATGCCTCGCAGGCTCATTCTGATGATTGAGTTTAAGGTTATTTAAAATACCCTCTTTTACCACTGTAATATCTGGTCTATTAAACAAATTTTGAAGTTTGATATGAAGCTCAGGAGAAATTTCTTTCTCTACTACTACTATAGCATTGTTTAAGTCTCCCCCTTTAATTAAACCTGCATTGATAAGCATTTCGAGTTCATGCAAAAAACAAAATGTACGAGCAGACGCTATTTCCGATTTGAAATCTGAAAGACGGTTTAGGGTGGCGTGTTGTTGTCCTAAAATATCTGATTTATAGTCTATCATGGTAGTAACCCTATAGTGATCACTTGGAAGAGCTAGTATTTCAACCCCATTTACTGGGTCTGAATAGCTTAGTGGTATCCGAAGCTCAAAAACTTCTTTATGCTCTATCTGCTCTTGAATATTGCTTTCAAAATGATTCACAAAAAGTATAGCACTCCCATCTAAGATTGGAACTTCGGATTTATCAATTTCTATAAGTAAGTTGTCAATCTGCAGTGACCAAAGCGCAGCCATAAGGTGTTCTACAGTTGCAATTTTTATACCATTCTTTTCAAGTGTGGTACCTCTTTCCACAGATGTGACTAAATCGCAATCAGCAGGGATGATCGGCTGCCCTTCCAAATCTACTCTTTTAAATTTTATACCATGATTAGCTGCTGCTGGAATGAAATTGAGAGTTGCTATTTCTCCCGTATGTAATCCGACACCACTAAGTGTAGATGGTCTCTTTATAGTCTGTTGGAAAGTATTAAGCTTCATTAATGTGGTGTATAAGTGGTATTATATGTTGTCTTTTTTGAGTTTATTTTCAAGCAAATCTATTTTTTTTAATAACTCTGGTATCTTTTTTAGCCAAGCTAATTGTTTATAATGTTCTCTAAAGTCTGTAGCAGGCGATCCTGAAACCGATTTTTTAGGTTCAATAGACTTAGAAACACCACTTTGTGCATTTATCTTTACTCCATCTCCTATTTTTATGTGACCTACTATACCTACTTGCCCACCAATCAAAACACCATTTCCAATTTTTGTACTTCCTGATACGCCCGTTTGAGCAGCTATGGCTGTATGGTTACCAATTTCTACATTATGAGCTATGTGCACCAAATTATCAATTTTTACCCCATCTTTCAGTAAAGTTTGTCCAAGTGTAGCTCTATCGATAACAGCATTAGCTCCTATTTCT
>JBIKJU010000090.1:0-7674 GCA_044360745.1 Chitinophagales bacterium | reverse complement strand
GGTCAATAAGCCAATGATCAGTAATGTTCTTAATTATCCTAATCCATTTACAACTAGTACACAATTTATCTTTACTATCACTGGAAGTGAACTCCCTTCATATATGAAAATACAAATCATGACCCTCACTGGAAGAGTAGTTAAAGAAATTATGAAAGAGGAACTAGGTCCTTTGCATATAGGAACTAATCGAACTCAATATACTTGGGATGGCCGTGATGAATTTGGCGATTTATTGGCTAATGGTGTTTACTTTTATAGAGTAGTTACTAATCTTAATGGAAATGACATGGAACATTTACAATCAGGTTCTAAATATCTCCAAAATTCTAATTTTGATAAGTATTTTAAAAAGGGATTTGGTAAAATGGTAATTTTAAGATAGTGGCAATTAACAAAATTGATATTAATGTAAGTCTTGATGTTTTCTCTTTTGAAGATTTGCCAGAACACATGAAAATGTTGTCAGCTAAAGCTCATGACGCACTTTCTTCATCTTACTCGCCATATTCTCAATTTAAAGTGGCGGCAGCAGTGCTTTTAGCGAATGGTGAAATAGTGACAGGTACTAACCAAGAAAATGCAGCATACCCTGCAGGAATTTGTGCAGAGGGGACTGCAATGAGTGTGTGCGCTTCACTTTATCCAGAGTCTATCCCTATAGCTATTTACATAATTGTGAAGTCTGAAAATGATAATTATTCATCACCAGTAGCACCTTGTGGAATTTGTAGGCAACGACTTTTAGAAACTGAATATAGGTATAAATCTAATCTGCAAGTTTGGATGGAAGGGGCAGATAAAATGGTATACAAATCTAATTCTGTAAACAATTTAATGCCTTTGGCATTTTCATCAGACAATCTTTAATTTTCATGAAAGAAAAATTAAATACACAGCAATTTGATTTAGGGGAAAATGACTTTATAGAACTAAATAAGCTACTTAAAATAATGGGTTTAGCAGAAACTGGTGGTCAAGCTGGCATGATGATATTAGAAGGCTTGGTAAAACTTAATAATGTAAAAGTAATCGAGAAGAGAAAGAAAATTAGGAAAAATGATGTTATAAAGACAGGGAAAGAAGTTCTAAAAATTAAGTAGTTACTTTTTCAATTGTATTGCCTCTCAAAAACTCTTCTATTTCCATTTTCTTTTTCCCTTCTAGTTGTAAAGTTAAGCATGAAATATATCCATCAGGAGTATAAAAATGTAAATAGGTTTTATTATCAGAGTCGATGTATCCATTTGGATAAGAGTGTTTGGCTAAAGTAAATCCTGATTTAAATATTTTTAAAATCCTCTCGTTCAAAAAAGTATATGCAACAGGAAAAGGAGACATACCTCTTATCTTGTTATATATATCCTCTGCATTATGAGACCAATCAATATTGCAAGTTTCTTTGAATATTTTTGGAGCATGTTTGACATCAGAAATATGCGCTTGTGGTATAAGTTGATATGATTTATTAGCTATTTGCTCTATTGTTTTCATAAGACACTCTACACCTATATTCATCAATTTTTCATAAACAGTGCCTACATCGTCTGTGTTTTCTATCTTTATTTTTTGTTGCAGAATTATATCACCTGTATCTATAGCATGTTGTAAAAAGAAAGTAGTGACGCCAGTTTCCTTTTCGCCATTTATTACAGCCCAATGTATAGGAGCAGCACCTCTATACTTGGGAAGGAGAGAAGCATGTAAATTAATAGTGCCTAATGGAGGCATTGACCAGACAGCCTCTGGTAACATTCGAAAAGCTACAACTACAAACAAATCTGCATTTAGATTTTTCAGTTCATATTGAAAGTTCTCATCTTTTAGATTTGTGGGCTGTAAAATATTTAAATTGTTTTCTAAAGCATATTGTTTAATTTCTGAAAATTGAACTTTCATTCCTCTGCCAGCTGGTTTATCTGCTGCAGTAATTACGCCTACTATTTCATGTTTGGACTTATGAATTGCCTCCAACATAGGTACTGCAAATGCTGGAGTACCCATATAAACTATTCGCATTTTAATATTTTCCATTATTCTTCGTACAATAAATATTTTTTTCTTAAAGCTTTATATTTTTCCAAATCTTCTTGCCAGCTTTTTCGAATATCTTCTTCAGAGATTCCTTTTATTATTTGCTTTTTAAGCTCATCTGTACCTGCTAGTTTATCAAAGAAATTATTTTTTAGAAAGAAGTTTGATGGATCGCTAAACCCTTTGAACATATCAATCAAAGGCGATAATGAAAATCCATTGGTAGCACTAAATCTTACATCAAAACCGTAACATTCTTTACCCTCCAAAAATGGTTGCATTGCACCAGGCCTGGGCTCAGGAGTAAAATTAAATTTCGATTTACTTTTGTCAAAGTAGGGACTTCCATATACTTGAAAAGGTAGATTAGTTCCCCTACCAACACTTACATTTGTTCCTTCAAATAAACAAAGTGATGGGTACCATGCTATAGCTATCGGATTTGGAAGATTTGGTGATGGTTTTATGGGTAAATTGTAAGTAGTTTGATGAGTGTAATCTCCACAAGAAATGATTTTCAAATCAAGCGATTCAGCATCTTTAATCCATTTTTCACCTTTCACCATTTTCGCATATTCTCCTACCGTTAATCCATGTACTATAGGTATAGGATCTACCCCTACAAAGGAGCTAAATTCCTTTTTTAATATAGGACCATCTACATAATGACCATTAGGATTTGGTCTATCTAATACGATTAACTTCTTTTTATTTTTAGCACATGATTCCATTACATAATGAAGCGTGGAAATAAAGGTGTAAAATCGAATTCCTACATCTTGAATGTCAAAAATAACAACATCAATATTTAATAAATCTAAGCTGTCTGGTGCATACTTTTTTCCATAAAGCGAAACAATGGGAATACCAGTTGATGGATCTTTCGAATTATTTATTTTTTGACCTGCATCTGCCGTTCCTCTAAATCCATGTTCAGGAGCAAAAATACTAGTAACTTTTACTCCTAGTGATTTAAGTGTATCTACTAGATGAGTATTGCCAATAACCGATGTTTGATTAACAACAAGCCCTACTTTTTTGTTTTTTATTTTGTCAAGATAAGTAGTAGTTTGTTCTGCACCAGTGGTTGGTGAAGAAATCAGGATCTTTCCTCCACAATAAAATAAACTCAAAAAAAATATAATTAGTCGCATAAAAGTTTTAAAACAATAATTTTGCCAAATTAAGACGAACTATTGAACTTTTCATTTTTTATAGCAAAAAAAGTAGCATTTGGCTCGAAGGGTAGTTTTTCGAGTTATATTATTTTAATAGCTATGACAGCAGTAGTGCTAAGTATAAGCACTATGATAATTGCTATGAGTTTTATTGATGGATTTCAAAATGAAATTAGAAATAAGGTTTTTTCATTTTGGGGACACGTACATATAGTGCCATATAGTTTGAGTAAAACTCATCATGATGTAGGAATCCCCTCGTCAACTTCTTTTTCCAATGCAAAAGCTCTTCCTTATGTTAAGTATTTACATAGTGTGGTAACTAAACCATGTTTGATGAAATCAAAAACTGGGTTTGATGGGGCTGTTTTAAAAGGAGTAGGAGAGGACTATTTTCTTAAAAACCTCAATTCATTTATCGTAAAAGGTGAAATGCTAAGCAATGATAGTGCTCGAGTTAAACAAATGGTTGTTTCTAGGTCTATGGCTAAAAGATTAAATTTAGCAATAGATGACAAAGTTATTTTACACTTTCCTGGAAAGGAAATACAAACTAGGGCACTTCGAGTAAAAGGAATTTATGAAACTGGAGTAGAAGAATTCGATAAAGAAATTGCTTTTACAGATATTAGTTTTCTTCAAGAGTTGAATGGTTGGGGTAATGATACGGTCAGTAGTTTTGAACTAAAGTTAGAACCTCAAAAAATGTTTAAAAGTAAATGGAAAACGTATGTGATGCTTTTTGGTGGCTCATTATTATCAGAGGAATTTTACTATGAATTGTCTAAGGATCCTTTAGATGAAATGACTTACGAAATCAATCAACAAATTGAAGAGTCGAGTATGGAGGCAATTGCTGTAAAAGATATTTATCCAGGTTTATTCGATTGGTTGTCACTTCAAAATATGAATGAGTTAATTATTATAATTCTTATGATTTTAGTAGCCGCTATAAATATGATTTCGGCACTTTTGATTTTTGTTTTAGAACGAACTAGAATGATTGGTCTTTTAAAATCAGTAGGAGCAAATGATTCTAGCCTCATGGCCATTTTTCTTTATTATGGTCTTTTTGTAGTGGTGGTAGGTATACTTTTAGGAAACATAATAGGCGTAAGTCTTTGTTTGCTCCAGCAGCAGTTTCATTTTATAAAACTTCCCATGGATTCTTATTATTTAAGCTTTGCACCGATATCATTGAGTTTTTGGAATATTTTATTCATTAATATTGGTACAATCTTGCTGTGCTTTATAGCATTACTCCTTCCTCTCAACGTGATTCGGAAAATAAATCCAGTAAAAACTATTCAGTTTGATTGATTCGTAATCAATCTATAGCACCTCTTTTTCCTAATTCTACGACTTCCAAATCCAAAAACTTACCATTATTGATTTTAAATCGAAGTAAAGTCTTTACTTTATGCCAGCCATGAGTACCAGCAGCTCCAGGATTCAATACTATCATATTATCATACAAAGGGTCTCTCATTACTTTTAAAATATGCGAATGCCCACATATAAAAATTTCTGGTTTTACGGTTTTCATCATAGCCTTGATAGCTGGAGGATACCTGCCTGGATATCCTCCAATATGGGTAATCCATACTTTCATCCCCCCTACTTCAAAAATCAAATGCTCGGGAAATTCGTTTCTAATATCTCGCCCATCTATATTGCCATAAACTCCTTTTACTATCGGACAGATTTTTTTTAATTCTCCTAAAACACTAATATCTCCTATATCGCCAGCATGCCATATTTGATCCAAATCTTTTAATAAATCCTTCAATTTAGGATCAAAGTGACTATGTGTATCTGATAAAAGACCTATTTTTATCATAGCAAACTAAATTTTTAAGTTCAAAAATAAATCTACTATTTTTGATCTAAAAAAAACAAAATGAGAAGTTTCTTATTTCTTGCAATTATCACAGTTTTTTCTTTAACTTCTTTTAAGCAAAAGTGTTTTGTGTGCCTCTAAAGGGCAATTAGTAAATGAAACTAAAGAAGTTTATGGTTCTTCATTTAATATGGAAAGACATAAAGAGAGATACTAAACAGCTTTAAAGAGGGCTTCACTTCGCACTGCAATGATATAGATTAATTTGGTTCTATCTCTCTTTCGTAGTTTAGAATCAGTTTATAGTAGCTAATTACACCTAATATGTAAAATATTACTGTGGTGAAAATAATGTTACTATAGCTAATATTTAGCTCTCTTAAAATAGAGAAAATCATTGCACTCAAAAACCAACTACCACTCCAAAGGGCTGAAGTTATTGCTGATACTACTTTCCGGTTTTCTTCTCCTACATACTTCATCGCCACTTCAGTAGTTAATGGAGCTGCTATATTCATTAGAGGTTGCCTTATTATATACATCATTATAGCGACCATTGTTGATATATAAGAGCCTGCAAACCATTCAGAAGCACCCATTACAAATAATGCGAAAATTGCTAAAGATTGAAAAAAAGTAATAGCTACTTTGTACCCTAGTTTTCTTTTTATGATTGGATTTAAAAAACCTCCTATTACTACTAATCCGAAGGCAATAGTATTCATCAAAGAAAAAGAAGAAGAATTTACGCCATGTACTATATTAAAAAAAAGATTTATAAATGGGATTGTAAAACCAGCTCCAAAAGCAATCAAGAATGTTGGTAGAAGTGCTTTAGTGATTCTGCTCCAATCCGCTTTTGTTCTTTGGTAATCATCATTTTTGTTTTTTAAACTTATTTCATCATCAATTTTATAAATAAAAAATGGCCCAAAACATCCCAATATGCAGTATATACCTAGTAAATTGATATTAGCAAAGCTAGGTGCTATAAAATGTGTTATATAATTTATCAAACCACAGATAATCATGGTGAAACTACCTGCTGCAAAGAATAGAGATATCGCTTCCGTTTCGTTTTTTTCATCTGTTATGTTCATTAAAATAGGTAAAGCTAAAACTTGTACTAGTGCAAATGAAATTCCCCATAAAAAGGTTATGACTCTAAGCAATTCAGATATATGGAAATGAATACACCATAGCATGGATAGCGATAGAATAGGAGCTGAGATAGCGCCTATAAGGAGTAGATGTTTTACATTGACTTTTTTGCTAATGATGGTAAGGGGATAAGCAAAAAGTAAAACAGCTAGATATCGATTGCCATTTATAGACGTGATATCATAGTCTTGATATCCATGATCAACCATTACGAAATTGAGCAAAATGGAAAAAGCTGCATTCATAAGCTGCAAGCAAACATCCGCACCAAGTAGCCACCAAGCATTTGCTGGTAACTGTGAATAGGGTTTGAGAAAAGAAAGATATCTCATAGCAGTAGGCAAAAGTAGTAAAATTCAGATGGGCAGTTGTACTGATTTGTAAATATGATGATGTGCTGAATAGCTAGTTTGGAGACATGAAATAAAAAATGATTTCTTCTTTTAATTTAGTTAAGTTTTAAGGAATTGGTTTTTCAAGATTTTCAATATCATCTAAATCTTTATATCTGCCTACTGATTTTTTCGATTTAATCAAGTCAATCAAATCGATAATATTTATATCAACATCATCAAACTTTTGAAAAATAGCTGATTTAAAACACTCCTCAAAATCCAATCCTTTTACTTTAGTTAAAATTTCTATACAAACAGGGGGAACACCAAAGCTAAATACATCATAAAGCTCAGTTTTCAAGAACTTCTCCTCGGTCATATCAAAGAGACTCAATCCAAACTTTTGAAATGCAATCTTAAGTTTATTAAAGTTCTCTTTAGTAGGTCTTACCCATACATCCATATCGCCAGTAGTTCGGTTATATCCATGATAAATAACAGCATAGCCTCCCACCAAAATGTAATCGACTTTAGCTTCATTTAATGCGATTAAAAAATCGGAAAAATCTTGATTTAAAATATTAGCCATTTTTTCTTAAACTAAATACTGATTTGTCGAGTTTTGGAGGGTTTTGAATATCTATATTGAATGCAGCACACGTTAGATACCATGATGCTTTGAGCCGTTCATTTACGCTTTTAGAAAGCCAAAAAGCTCGTGTGTGAGTAGCTTCATCATATGTTTGAATTTTAAATGAAGTTCTATCTAATCTATACATAAATGCTAAAATAGAAATTAAAATTAAAAAATATAAATGGACTTTACGTTAATGAACTATATGTTGATTAGCTAATTTGCTGATGTGGTATGAGTTAATGTATTGATTTTAAAAGTCAATTTGATAGTTGTTTAGTATTAGAAATTTCTCCCTAAGGTCGAAATGAAGGAAGAGGTGTTCGTCACTTCGATTGAGTTTTTTGTCCGTCACTTCAAAGGAGTCTTCGAGCGAGAAGACTTCATTCATATCAAAAAAAAGTGCCAATCTTAGGACTGGCACTTTTTTTTGATTGAAATATGAGTTTATTATCTAATAACTACAAATTTTCTGCTTACAAATTCGATGTT
>JBIKJU010000184.1:0-4470 GCA_044360745.1 Chitinophagales bacterium | reverse complement strand
CCCATCGCTTGAGCAGCTTCTATAAACTCCAAACTGCGTACCTTGAGGAGTTCAGCTCTCACGTATTTGGCGATACCCGTCCATCCCAAAAATCCAATTACTATCATTGTTATAAAAATAGAAGGCTTATTCATAATAGCTGAAATAGAGAGTAGCAAAAGTAGTGTAGGTACAGATACCTTTACTTCTATTAGCCTAGAAATCAAAATATCCATCGGGATACTTATTTGCTTACCTAAAAATGGCACTTTCTTTAAAATAAGTACCAAAATATTAGGTATAATCATTATGACAACAAACATCGCTATACTCAATAAAAGCTGACCTAAAAACCAAAAAACGCTAGTAGAAAGCGCATCAGACAAGGCATAGCTTCTGACCATGAAAGCATAAAATATAGCTAGTACTAGAAAAAAGAGATTAAGATATAATCTAACTCTGCTCATTTTGAGTTTATTGTCGCCAAAATAACCCGCCATAGCACCGAGTATGATACCTATAAAAACTGCTATGCTCATCGAAATTACACCCACCATCATAGCCACACGTGTGCCATGTACCATACCACTCATTACATCTCTACCCAGCTTATCTGTACCAAGCCAATGTTTGAATCTTGCTGAAGGTATATCTTGTGTATCGAAAGGTCCCTTAAATCCATCATTTTTCAAATCCATATACTGTGGGCTATATGGTATGGCAGGCATCACACACCAATCGTAGTTTAAGCTATGCCAATCTACATTGGCTAAATCTTTTGGCCACTTCGAAATTCCTAAGCTCACCCCGTAACTTTTCAGAATTGGAAAATAGGTTTGGTCTTTATAGCTGCATGCTATGGGCATATCACTTGCCAAAAAATCAGCAAACAGACCTACAAAAACAATGACAAAAATAAATCGCAATGACCATACTGCCATTCTATTTTTCTTAAACTGGCGTTTTACAATCGCACCATAGCTTTGGTCTAAGGCTGGTTGAGGTAAGTTGTTTATTGGAGTTGACATGTCTTTCAAAATTATTTATTAAACGAAATACGTGGATCCACCACTGCGTACATAATATCGGCAACTAAGTTTCCTACTAAGGTCAATACTGCAGAGAGTAGCATCACTGTAAATACCATAGGATAGTCTCTAGCCACTAAACCCTCAAAAGATAATTTACCCATACCCGGTATAGCAAAGATATTCTCAATGATAAAGGCCCCTGCGATAGCAGAAGGGAAAATAGCCGCAAAAATAGTGATGATTGGAATGAGCGAATTTCTAAATGCATGTTTCCAAACAATTTTATTTTCATCTAATCCTTTGGCTCTAGCAGTTCGGATATAGTCTTGACGAAGCACACTTAGAACTCCTCCTCGCATTTGCCGAGATAAATATGCCCAAGAACCATAGGTGAGACAAATAATAGGCAATATAAGATGGACTGCTCGCTCTTGAAACACCTCAAATGCCGACATGCTGTCATCCACATCTCCTAATCCAAAAGTTGGGAAAAAATTCATACCGTACTCCGCTGTAGTCAAAAACGTAATCATCAAAGTCGCAATCCAAAACACAGGAAGTGAGTTTAATAAAAATAATAGAAAAGTGGTGACATTGTCAGCCGCAGTGCCTTTATTTCTAGCACTCCAAACCCCAAGCGGAATAGCAACAATATACGCTAAAAATATACTCACTAAATTGAGTAATAATGTCCATGGAAGAGCGTCTTTCATCTTTGACCACACTGGTCGCTTATCTAAATACGAAAAACCAAAATCGCCTCTTATAAAACCACTGCTTTGTCCTAATTTCTCTTCACCAAAAAAATACGGCTTATCACCAAATAGCCATCTGTGAAACTGATTATTTAATCCATAAAAATTGACAGCAGGAATAAATGTTTTTGACACTGAGGTTTCGGTTTTCATAGCCACGTATTTACTTTCCAAATCCGCTAGTGTAGATGCAAAACCACTAAAATTAGGTGATGCTTTAGTAGCAGTTTTCATAGCTTCCAAAGAAGCTATTATGTCTTCATCTTGACTCAAGGTAAATAAGCTATTGACCTCGCTATTGAGAATTCGGCTTGGCTCAAAAGTAGTGCTGTCTTGTTGAATATTATAAAACTCAAATTGCAATTTCTTTATACTGGAAAAATAGGTTTCTATCTTTGGCCAGTTGCCGTATTTAGCAATTAATCTTGAGAGATTTTCACGTTGTGGCTTTTTAGTGTACTTATACAGTGTATCTGGGTTAGCGACCGTAGTCAAATCGAAATAAAAAGTAGGAAGGTGAAGTCCCATCTTTTCGGCCATATCATTATAGGCTTTTTCGTTGGCCATTTTTTCGGCTGTTTGTCCAGCCTCCCCTCCTGTGTCTTTATTGCCTAATGCTAGTTTCACGGGGTCTCCGGGAGCTAGTTTACTAAGTGCGAAAGTGACTAAAGCTATAATAGCTAAAGTGGGTATAAAGTATAAAATCCTTTTGAGTACGTATTTAAACATAATTTGAATCTGTGGTTGCAGAAAATTTTAGCGTACGAATATAATTTTTTTAGGCATAAAAAAAGGGTTGAGCAAACTCAACCCTTTTTCTTTTGCAAAAAGTGAAGCTTATTCGGCAATAGCTTTAAACTCATTTAAACTAAAGCCTGGATTGATTAAATGAGGCTCTACCTCAAATTTCTTATCAATTGCTATTCTGTTTTTTGGATAAAACATATACACTACAGGTTGCTCATCAGCTATCATTTGTTGGAATTTTTTGTATAATTCTATACGCTTATTTTCATCTAATGTAGTACGCAATTCTTCTATCAAAGCATCAGACTCTGCATTTCCAAAGTTTGGATAATTGCTGCCTCCGTTGACAGCCGATTTTGTATGCCAAAGCTGATAAGGATCAGACACTCTTGGAGGAATTGTCCAACCACCCATATTCATTTCAAAATCAAACTTATCCATTTCTTGTAGATAAACTGTCCACTCTCTTTCTATAATATTGAGATCTATACCCACTTTTTTAAGTTGCTCTTTATACATAAGAGCTTGTTGTTTTGCTACATCATTACCAGAAGGCATTTTTATATCTAGAGTAAATTTTTGCTTGTTTTTATCTAAAAAACCATCACCATCAGTATCAGCCCAGCCAGCTTCCGCTAAAAGTGCTTTTGCTTTTTCTACATCATAGTTCATAGGTTTTATATCGGTGTTTAAAAATTTTGTTTGCACAGAATGAACAAAAGTATTCGCTAATTCACTTTCGCCATTAGCAATCGTTTTATTGATTTGCTCTCTATCTATAGCATGTGCAATAGCTTTTCTAACACGCACATCTTTGAGCTTTTCTTTTCTCATGTTGAATCCTACATATGTATAAGAAAGTCTTTGAATACGTGTTAGGTTAAATTTATCTGTAAAAAGCTTGTTATCTTCCAACTCTTTAAATCTTTTGGCATCTATCGCTTCATAAGCAGAGAGTTTATTATCTTTTAAGGCAGTGAAAGCTGTATTGTTATCTGGGATTACTTTAAGTACAATTTTATCTGGATATGCCCAGAAGTTTCTCTCAGATGCATATTTATCGCCCCACCAATTAGCCTTTCTTTTTAAAATAATTTCTTGACCTGTAGCCCATTTTTCCAATTTATAGGGACCAAATCCGGAAATAAATGCTGTATCTCGTTGGTATTTTTCTGAATTAAATAGCTCTGCAAATTTGATGACATCTTCGTTCCCTTTAAGTTTATCGGAATTAGCCATCAAATCTTTTATTGTAAACTTACGCATAATCTTCTCAGGGTCGTATACATACTCAGGCAAACATCTATAAAGTGCAAACTCTGTGATTTTAAAATACTTTTCTTTCGAAAACACAGTTACCTTCTTATTATTAGAAGAATCTAAAACTATATCACCTAACCAAGAATAATATCCCTTAAGATGCTCACAATTAGTTTTAGGATTAATTATAGACTTGATAGTAAACATATAGTCATCAGCAGTAACAGAAGAGCCATTATCCCATTTGGCATCATCTTTAAATTCAAATGAAATTTTCATTCCGCCAGCAAACTCACCTTCCTTAACTTCTTCTAAAAGTGGATTTCCTTTTAAAAGTACATTTGTTAATTCAAAAGACTTAGGGTCTACACCTTGTATACCACCAAAAATCAAATCATTAATTATAGTAGCATTCGCAGATGAAGAATTGATTGGATTAAGCATATCAGGGTCAGCAGTTTCGCGGTACACTACCGTACCCTTTGCCGTAGATTTTTGTTTGCCTTTGCAGTTTGAAAAAACTACGCCAGCACTAATAGCTAAAAATGCTATAAAATAAATGGGTTTAATATTCATGGTTTATGTTTTGAAATTTAATGTACAAATGTAAAAAAAATGAGATTAAAACAAATTAAACAAAATGATGCTAAAATCGCTCGATTTGCTTATATAAAAATCAGGTGTAATGGACAAAAAGT
>JBIKJU010000246.1:0-3359 GCA_044360745.1 Chitinophagales bacterium | reverse complement strand
ATAAAGAACCACAGTGTACACACTTTTTTTATTCATATACTTTGATTGGCCTCTAAGCTAAGCCTATTAAGGGGTTTAGCGATTTTTAGCCTACTTTTTGTCCATTAAGCCAAAAATCAAGATATGGTTGTATAAAAACAAAATAAAATTAGATTCGCTTAATAATCTCCATCATTAACTTAAACTAATAACACATTGATTTCTATAATTTTAATTTTCAGCTCTGTCATTTTATTAATAGTAATATCTATTATAACTGTCTTCTACTACCTTATATTTATAAAAGAAAGAAAAAGAAAAATTATCGACATTGATGAGGAGTATGAAAAAAAAAGAGCACTTCTTTACCCACCTCCATTTCCTAATGGGTGGTTTAGTTTATGTAGTGCATCTGATGTAAAAAAAGGTCAGGTCGTAGAAGTGGATGCTCTTGGTCAAAAGTTTGCAGTTTTTAGAGGTGAAGATGGAGAGGTAGGTATAGTGGACGTTTATTGTCCCCACCTCAATGCCAATTTAGCAGATGGATGCGTAAAGGGGAATGATTTGATTTGTCCTTTTCATGCATGGGGATTTAATAAAAACGGGCAATGTACTCATGTGCCTTATTCTGATAAAGTGCCGCAAAATGCTTCTGTAAAAAGTTGGAATTGTAAAGAAAATTGGGGATTGATTTTGGTATGGTATCATGCTGAAGGCGATGCGCCTTCATGGTCTACCGAAGGCTACATTCCTGAGGTGGCAGATTATAAATTCCACCACAAAACATCAGATATTTTAAGAATACACTTACAAGACTTTGCGGAAAATGGAGCTGATTATGCACATTTTGCATATGTACATGATTTACTGACTATTCCTTGGGCAGAATACATTATTGATATTAAACATACACTTAAAATCCAATTTGGTGACGTTACAAAAGGCGAAGGACATATGGCATGGTTTACAGACAAAGCTGATTTAGTTTGGAAAAAAAGTCAAAAAGAAATACCGCACGCAGGTGGTCAAGCAACTGTCACCTATTATGGCCCTGGATTTTTAGTTTTTCAATTTAACACTAAAATCGGTAAAATGCTTTTGATCAAAACCTTTACTCCTCTAGGTGAATTAAAGGTGCGAATGGAAGACTATATTTATGCTCCAAAAGGCACTTTTGGTTTAGCTATAAAATATTTGTTGGGCGAAGCATCTGCCCAGTTTCATGATGACATAGCTATATGGGAGAAAAAAAGCTATGCTGAACGACCTGCTCTTGTAAAAGGTGATGGCCCAATTATGAAAATGAGAGCTTGGTATAATCAATTTTATACTGCAAGTAGTTATTTGCAAAAGCAAGGACAAAAACATAATAAAACATCATCAGTTATACTTGATGAACAACTTTCATCAAACTAATCCAACTATTTTTATGAAAAAAATTGCAATCTCAAAATTCCTTGTAATCAGCATTTTTATTAGTAAAAATGTTTTCTCTCAAGATCCTATATGTAAAAAATGGCTTACAGAAGAGGGAACTTCTATGGTCAGAATATTTTTAGCAAATGATGGAAAATACTATGGGAAAATAGTATGGCTTAGAGACAGCCTTTACAAAGGCAGACCTATGATAGATAGCGAAAACCCTGATAAAACAAAAAGACAAAACTCCTGGTTAGGAATTCAATTAATTTCAGGCTTAATAAAAAAAAATGCATTTGAATATATAAACGGTAAGATCTATGACCCAACAAAAGGGAACTACTATAACTGCAAAATGACGATAGAAAAAAACACACTGATTTTAAGGGGATATATTTTAGGATTACCTTTTCTAGGAAGAACAACAACTTGGTCATTAGTAGAATAAAAAGTAGTGCAATAGTACGACTTAGTGCTGTTTAAAGGTCAAACAAAACCCAACCATAACCACCTTCTGGATTGTTCGATGTATCAAAGTTTATAGACAGAGTAGATTGATTTGGTCTAAAATCTCTACCTAAAGCAAAAATGCCCAATGCGTAACTTGTATTTGAAGCATCAGGAGTCGCGAAATAGCCAGTCATTATGTAGCTTTTAAAATTGACAGTAGTATCTCTTGGTGAGCCTATAGTGTAATATTTTGTGTTAGTAGTTTCTCGTTCACATGCTGTAAGCGAACTATTGACTGTCATGGCAGAAAATAAAGACGGTAGTATTAACTCTAAATTGCGAACTCCACCTGTATCACTCAAAGCAAGGGTAAATGTATACTTCGTATTGGGCTTCATATTGTATTGGCCAAGAGAATAGTCTTATGTACTTTCAAAAGTTTTACTCATACCTCCACCTTGTAATCTTAAGCTCATAGTTGGGGGGATATAGCAGCACATACGTTTTTAGTAAACTCAAAAGTTGCGTTTTATGATTTTACAAAAAATAAAGATGACTTAAAAAGTACCATCAATGAAGCTTATCAACTACTAAAAATTTATAGTCCAAAACTTAAGCCAGATGTAAGAAGTTCTATTCTACTCACTTGCATAAGTGAATATACTTAATTTGGAGAATATTATCTTTTGCTCGACTTTTCAAAAGAATTTGATAGCTATATTCAGTCAGACACAAGGATTGATAGGAAAGTGTCATTTTACTTCTATGAGCTTATTTCTCAAATAGAAACTAGCAATGAAATACTTGTAAATGATACACTGCAAAATTTCAATAGATTTTTACTTCGACATGAATTTAAGGGTGAATTTGAAGAAATCATGATTAAGTTCTTAAAAGTAGCGTCAGCCAATAGTTTCAAGTCAAATGAAATATTAACTAAACTAAAAGACAAACTTACAGAATTGCCACAAAAAACAATACAAAATCAAAATTGAATACTGTACCAAATTTTGACAAATATGATTGAAAGTTAATGGGCAGGCAAGAAATTTCACTAGTATTTGGATTTAGCCAAAACCTAAGTCCTCAAACAAAAAAGAGCGACTTTCAAAAAATGAAAGTCGCTCTTCAAATTTGATATCAAAATATTATAGATGCTTCTGAATAGTAGCTTCTAAGCTTGATTTAGGAACTGCTCCTACCATTTTATCTACTAATTCCCCGCCCTTGAAAAATAAAATTGTAGGGATAGAACGTATGCCATACTGCATTGGAACGTTAGAATTAGCATCTACATCCATCTTGCCGATGTTTGCTTTTCCTTCGTATTCTTTTGATAGTTGCTCCACTAAAGGACCTATCGCTTTGCAAGGGCCACACCATTCTGCCCAAAAATCAACTACTGTTAGTTTATTTGATTTCAACACTTCGGCTTCAAAATTGCCGTCTGTAAATTGTAATGCCATGTTTAATTTGGTTTTTTGATTAAATAATTAAATACAATATTAACA
>JBIKJU010000089.1:0-7874 GCA_044360745.1 Chitinophagales bacterium | reverse complement strand
TTTAACCTATTTATATCTTTTTCTTAAATGGCACAAAACACAGTCTAATTGGATCTGGCTCATTTTGCCTTTGCAGGTATTTTGGACTAATATGCATGAAGCTTACGGAATGGGATGGGTCATAGTCGCTATTTTTATATCAGGATTTTGGATTGATAGCTTTATTCACAAAAGATATAAGCCATTAAAAATCAGTATTTTATTGCCATTGACTATACTTGTTTCTGTTATCAACCCTAGACATGTTTTATTACTGATTCGTCCATTTGATATCTTTAAGCAGGTACAAGATAACAAATATACAACTGAGCTTGTCAATATTCTAGATCTGGAGTTTTGGCAAAAAGAAGCCTACCTGTTTTTGATTATATTGTCAGCAATCTTTGTTTTCATTTATAGACAGTTTAAAAAAGATAAATTAAATTTTTATAAGTCTCAATTGCCAAGTGGTTATTTCATTGGCTTGGTTGCATTTAGTATCTTATCTTTTACAGCTTATAGAAATATTATTTTTTCAATGCTATGGTTTTTCCCGATTTTAGTGTTATTTTTTAATAAAATAGAGTTGAAGTCACGAATTAACTCTAAGACTCTAATTATATCAGGATTAGTACTTTATGTTTTAATAGTAACTAATAGTTATTATTCTTTTGTGGGAAGTAGAGATAGATTTGGTCTTCAGGTTTTACCTACTCACAATCCAATTGGAGCTGCAGAGTTTATTGAAAGAAAAGGATTGAAATCGCAAAAAGGTATGAGTGACTATTTGACTTCTTCTTATCTTTTGTGGCATTTAAAGCCAAATTTCAAAACCTATATTGATCTTAGAGATCTAGATGTTTTTGATAATGATTTTTTTGATTCGTATTTAAATTCAATGAACTTTCCTGATTCTTTTTTGAGTTTAGATAAAATACATAATTTTAGATATGTTGTGCTATATAGAAAATCAGACCCAATTTTGCATGCATATTTATATAGAGATTCTATTTATGCATGTACTTATGTAGATGCTGTAGCGGCAGTTTATGAAAAAACAGACGATTTTAGTCGTGATGATATTTTCAATGGATTTTATTTAAAAAAGCCTGGACTAACTTCCAATTTAGTAAATTTTATTTTTAATCCATTTTTTAAACCTGGGTATTATACTGATTTGGATGTAAATTTGTACGCTGCTGAATATTATTTTTCAGTTGGTAAATTAGAATTAGCTCAAACCAGACTTAATAAATATTTACTTGAAAACCCAAATGACAATTCGGCTATAGAATTAAGAAATAATTTTATACAAGTTTCAAGGACAATAAAATAGTTAAGAATCAATTAATTACGTAAATTGAGAATATCATTTTTCGTCTATAATTAATATTATGTTAAATAGTATTTTGAATTAAAAAGCTAATCTACCTCCTTTACTAAACCCCACCTTATAATAAGAGCGCTACCAAAACAAAGTATAGCCGATGTCAATAAAGTCAAATAGCCTTTAAAAGATGAAAAGTTAATTTCTCCTTCCCAAAGTTGATTTAACTTTTTGAAATTAAACATTGTATCTTCTAAAAAGAAAAAATTCATAATTGCAAAACTAGCGTATACAAAAAAAGTAACAATGTAAAACTGCCAGATTAATTTTCTAGAAAACAATGAACTCAAGTTAGAAGCAATAATCATAATTATAAATCCCATATTTATAAAAAATGAAAGCATTTGTTGATTGTCATTATAAACTAACAACTTATCCTCTGCTACACCAACTTGTTGAAGCGACATCACTGTTTTATATGAAAGGTAAAGACAAATTAAGATTCCTAAGGTAGTTGAAATCCAAAACCACCGATGAATTCTTGTTGGAACGAAATCTGTTAGAAAGCTTATACTTGTTGTTGAGTATTTATACATACTTGCCATCATAAATGACAAAATACCGATAATTATATATACAAAAAATGAAAACATTGTATTTGATTATTGGTTTTCAGAACGATCTAAAATATTTTGGGGCATTGATTTTGAAGCTTTTAAGCCTAATTTTTTCATAGTTTCGGTCCTATTGATAAGATTTCCTTTTCCTTGAGTAAGCTTATTCATGGCATCTTTATAGTGTTCCTTACTTTTTTCCATTGCATTGCCTACCTTTACCATATCATCTACAAACCCTACAAACTTATCATACAAATCGGCTCCTTGGCGAGCAATTTCCATTGCATTTTGAGTTTGATTTTCTTGTTTCCAGATATTAGCTATAGTTCTAAGAGTAGCTAGTAAGGTCGAAGTAGAAACGATTATTATATTCTTATCAAAGGCTTCATTATAAAGATCCTCATTGTCTTTAATGGCCAATGCAAAAGCAGACTCAATTGGCACAAATAAAAGTACAAAATCTAACGTTTTAATTTGATATAACTGTTGATAAGACTTACTGCTTAAATTTTTGACGTGAGCTCTGAGTGAATTTTGATGTTCTTTTAATAATAATACTCTTTCAGCATCATCCTCTGATGAGACAAAACGCTCATATGCCACTAAGCTCACTTTAGAATCAATTATAATGTGCTTATCTTCTGGAAGTTTTAAGAGAACATCTGGCATTAATTTAGAACCATCTTCTGTCGTAAAACTCTGTTGCACAGTATATTCTGCCCCTTTTGTTAAACCAGATTTCTCTAAAATTTTCTCTAAAATTAACTCTCCCCAATTACCTTGAGTCTTGGTATCACCTTTTAATGCTTTAGTAAGATTTAAAGCCTCTTGACTCATCTTTGCATTCATTTCAGTCATCATTTTGAGTTGCTCTTTCATAGCACTACGTTCTATGTCAGCATGACGATGAGTCTCTTTTATATTCTTTTCATAATCAGACAACCTCTCTTTTAGCGGTTCTAAAATTCCTTTTAGTTGTTGGTCATTAGCTTCTACAAACTTTTTAGATTTTTCTTCTAAAATATTGTTTGCTAATAACTTAAATTCATTTTCCATTCTTTGATTAAGCGCTTCTATTTGAGATTTTTCTTCGGTTATTTTTTCATTTAAATGAGTTATTGTAGCGTCTTTTGTAGCTAATTGTGAGCTTAAGGTATTTGATTTCGATATCCAATCTTTGAGATCATTTTCTAATTGAATACGAGACTGCTCTAGTCTATCTCGCTGATCGGTCAAAACGGCTAAAGAAGATTGTGTTTTATTGTTTATATATAAAAAAGTGAAAAGAGCTGCTAACCCTGCTCCTATAATAAACGAAACTATTCCAATAATTATTTCCATATCGATATGCAAAATAAAAAATTTTATGGTATCTAAAAAACGATTTACTTAGCATCCGAAAAACAAATCTATGATTTCAACCATTCCAGACTTTAATAATACCGAAATTGCTTTTGCTCCAAAATCAACACCAGAACTTCAAAAAGCAAAGTTGATGTTTAAAATCATGTCTAATAAAAGTATTGTAGATATTGGAAGTTCCCTTACGGGTTTAGCAATGGCTCTTCACTTGCCGATCTCCCCTATTTTTAAAGTCACGGTATATCAACATTTTTGTGGAGGTGAAAATTTTGATGAGTGTAAAAAGAGGATCTCTAATTTAGATAGGTATCAAGTGGGTAGTATGCTAAATTATGGCGTAGAACTAAAAGAAACTGAAGAAGATTTTGAAACAACTATTAAGCAGACTTTGGATGCTATTCAGTTTGCTTCGAAAAACAAATCTGTTAAATCTATTTGCATAAAACTTACTGGATTTGGGCGTTTTGATTTATTTGAAAAAATATCTGCAAACGAAAAATTGAGTGATATAGAGTTTAAAGAATTAGACAAAGTAAAAGAAAGATTACATAGACTGTGTGCTGAAGCTGTAAAGTCTTCTGTAGCTTTATATATAGATGCCGAAGAATCATGGATACAAGCTGCTTTAGATAATTTAGTAGATGAAGCTATGGAAAAATTTAATGTTCAAAAAGCAATCGTATTTAATACCTATCAGCTTTACAGAAAAGACAGACTATCGTTTTTAAAAGATAGCATAGCTCGTGCAAAATCTAAAAGTTACAACTTAGGTGCAAAAATAGTTCGTGGTGCATATATGGAAAAAGAAAGAGATAGAGCGCAAAAAAAAGGCTACCCCTCACCTATTCATGACAATAAAGAAAATGTAGATGTAGACTTTAACTTAGCAATGGAATTTTGTTTAGAAAATCTTGATTTCGTATCAGTTTGTATTGCTTCTCAATCAGAGAGTAGCAATCTTTTGGCTGTAAAATTGATTAATGATCGTAAAATAGCTATGAACCATCCCAATGTTTTATTTTCTCAATTGTATGGCATGGGCGATAATATAACATTCAATCTTTCAAAATTAGGCTGTAATGCTTGCAAATATTTACCATATGGTCCTGTCAAAGACGTGATTCCTTATTTAATAAGACGTGCTGAAGAAAATACCTCTTTTCAAGGCTCTACTGGTAGAGAACTTAAATTGATAGAATCAGAAATAAAAAGGAGAAAAAGTTGCTAAAACTTAGTTTTTAATTAGCATTTTCAATTCGTAAAAGTCCTTACCAGTTAGCTTCAAAAGGTATGTACCTTTAGGGATATTCTCAGATACAATGATAGTATGCTTTCTATCATTAGTAGTAAAGTTAGCATTTCCCTTCATGACTACTCTCCCATTAATATCAACTAATTCAAAGTCGATTTTATCTTGTTTAGATGCAGTCAAATAGACTTCAAACTGATTTGAAATGGGATTTGGGAAAACCTCTACTTCACTCACTTGTTGAGGACTTAGAGGATTTTCTTGTCGTTTAAGAAGTAAATATGCTACCGCCATGTCAGGTATTCCGTATCCAAAACTGTCATTAGGAGATTTGTATAAATGAGCACTTGATCGGACTGCATCATATAGATCCAAATTTCTGATTGAAGGAAATGCTTGTCTTAGACAAGTCATAGCACCAGCAAGTATTGGTCCAGAAAAAGATGTTCCGTTAGATTGTATGGTTGATCCATCTGGCAAATAAACTGTAGCTCTCTCTCCTTGTGCACATACATCAGGTTTTATTCTTCCTTTTGAATTTGGTCCTTTGCTACTAAATCTTGCAATCTCTCTATTTGATTTTACAGCCCCTATAGCTAATACACTATCGGCATCAGCTGGAGCAGAAATATAATACCATGATCCAGCTCCTTCATTACCTGCACTGGTTACTACTATTATGCCAGATCTTGCAGCAACATTAGAAGCCACACTAATAGGAGTGGTATTCCCATCTAAATCCTGATAGGTATGTGAAGTGGCGGGGTCGTCAAAAGTTGTATATCCCAACGATGTAGTAAAAACTTGCGCTCCACCGCTTTCTGCAAATTCGGCCGCAAATACCCAATTATACTCTTCTACCAAAGTTTCTGATTTTTCATCTTCAGTCCTAAATAGAGCATATGAAGCTTTAGGTGAAGTACCTATAAACCTGCCTTCTTCAAATGCAGCCATAGTAGCTAAACAAGCAGTACCATGCCCGCCATTGTCAAAAACATTTTCTTCTTGGTCTACCATATCCCATGAGCCGAGATATCGACCTGTAGCAAACATATCTGAAAATCCAGCGATATTATTAGCATTTCTAAAACCAACATCGAAAACAGCAACCTTCACTCCTTCCCCCATAAAACCCTTTTTATGTAGATAATCTACTTTTATCATTTTATTTTGATTGTCAGATAATCCATAGAAATTTGGGGCAGAAGAAGCAAGAGATATTTGCTCTCCACTTACTTCCAAATCTTTAGTTTTTTTCTGAAAAGAAGTGTGATTTGACTTTACTAGTTTCACATCTTTAACAAAATTCAAAGCTTTTATTTGCTGAATAGCTTTAATATCATTAGTTTCTATCAACATACAATTTAACCATTTTGAGGATTGTAAAGCTTGTAATGAATATTTTTTTATAGAATCAGTGTAAAGTTTTGCTATTGGTAAATCAGATTCAAACACACCAATGCATTGAACTCTTCTCCTTTCTATACTTGCCTCACTTAAAAATAAAGAAGGATTATTCAGCATTAACAAATTATCTCCTTTATCTTTAAAATATACAGCATATGTATCTGCCTTTAAATGAAAAGAGGCAGAAAAAATAGAAAACATTAGAATTAAATTACGGACCATAACTATTGACTTTCATTATTAACCGAAATCCGTTCGCTTTGTTCGGATTGGTCCATGGAGAAGCTACATCTTGCTTATTGATTATTTCTAATTCCTTTGAGATAAGACCTACATTTTTAGCATAAACCTCTACACTCCGCACTTTATCTATTTGATTTTCTTCATCTCGTTGGGCTATAGTAGCAGTCTCCGCAAAAGAGTTGGTGCCTATAGTTAGCAGACTTCCCATATTTTTTACTTTGTAAAGCCAGTTATAGTAAGGAGCAAATTGATTGGAATCGGAAGTGGCAAGATATAAGTTTCCCTTCCAGCTCAGTTCTTTTTTTAAAGGAAATATCAACTTCAAAAACCTTAGATCATCTTCTTGACGTTCAAAATTAGTTTTAGATTTGTAACAGTACCAAACCTTTTCTAGTCGCCAGTTTTGAGCAGAATTAGTACGTCTAAAAAGTTCAAGACGATAATTTATGCGGCTCAAATTATCATAAAAAGTATCTGTAATTTTTTCCATCCACTGGTATTGTATAGTATCTACTGATTGAGTTGGTGCAGTATATAAATATCGTATTGAGTCAACATCAAATATTGTATATTGGCCAACAGCTAATGGTTGATATTCATAATTATATTCTAAAGTATCATCGTAAAATTCTTTTTTGCATCCTGATATAATCATCAGAGAAAACAAAACAGCTAATATTACAAAATGGTTAAACTTCACGTTTTAGTTTTTATCAATGCTAAAGTTAGAAAAAATAACGCCACCACCAATTACATCATCATTTTCGTAGAAAACAGCGCTTTGACCAGGAGCTATTGCTGAAACTTTGGTATCAAATTCTACCTTTACCCTATCTCCTATTTGTTTGATTGTACTCCATTCACCATCATGTTTATATCGTACTTTAGTGATAGATTTCATTTCCTCATTGAGATTTTCATATTTTTGAAGATTGAGCTTTCCTACCCACATGCCATCTCGCTCTAAAGCAGTCTCTTCACCTAGTATAACGGTATTTGAATCTGGCAAAATCTCAGTCACAAACATCGGCTTTCCAAATGCTTTACCCAATCCCTTGCGTTGACCAATAGTATAAAAAGGATAGCCTTCATGCTGACCTATAATATTCCCATTTATATCTACAAAATTGCCACCTCGCACTTCATCTTCAAGTTCTGGCTTTTGTCGTTTCAAAAAACCTCTGTAGTCATTGTCAGGCACAAAACAAATCTCATAGCTTTCACTTTTGTTTGCAATATCATTGTAACCCATATCGCGCGCCATTTGCTTTATTTCAGGCTTATGGAAACTGCCCATCGGAAACATGGTGCGTTTCAAACACTCTTGACCTATTCCCCATAGCACATATGATTGGTCTTTATTTTCATCTTTCCCTTTCGATATTACATAGCGGCTATTTTCTTCACGCACTTTCGCATAGTGACCAGTAGCTATAAACTCACAGTCTAAAGCATCTGCACGTTTGAGTAGCGCTTCCCATTTTATATATGTATTGCAGAGTACACAAGGATTTGGAGTTCGACCAGCGAGATATTCATCCACAAAGTTATTTATTACAAAATCACCAAATTCTTCTCTGATATCAATGATAAAATGACTGAAGCCCAAATCTACCGCTACAGAACGTGCATCGTTTATAGAATCTAACGAACAGCATCCTGTTTCCTTTTTCGATCCTCCACTATTAGC
>JBIKJU010000088.1:0-7899 GCA_044360745.1 Chitinophagales bacterium | reverse complement strand
AAATTTCATTAATAGATGGAAAATCTACAGACGGAAAATCTTATGACGATATAAGTAAGGTGCTTAAAGGAGAAGCGGGGTCATCCATAAATCTAACAATTACAAAAGCTTCGGGAGGGAAACAAGATGTTAGCATAAAGCGTCAAGAATTTACTGAAACCAATGTGCCGTATTATGGCATGATGAATAAAAATGTAGGATTGATAACATTGAAAATATTCAATCCAAATGCCGCTAACGATGTAAAAGATGCTTTTGAAGATTTGAAGAAAAATAACCCCAATATGAAAGGGATTATTTTAGATCTAAGAGGAAATCCTGGTGGCTTACTGACTGAAGCAGTTAATATTGTGAACTTATTTGTCAATAAAAACAATTTAGTGGTTAGCACTAAAGGCAAAGTTGCTGAATGGAACAACACGTTTAAGACACTATCTGATCCAATAGACACCAAAATGCCAGTAGTGGTACTTACAGACTCAAAGTCGGCCTCAGCATCAGAAATCGTATCTGGCGCATTGCAAGATTATGATAGAGGAGTAGTAGCAGGGCAAAAAACATTTGGTAAGGGGCTTGTGCAAATCACCAAAAACCTATCATATGGAACGGGGTTTAAAGTCACAGTTGCTAAGTACTATATTCCTTCAGGAAGGTGTATACAAGCTATCAACTATTCGGAGAGAAATGCTGATGGGAGTGTAAAGAAAATTCCAGATTCTCTTAAACAAGAATTTAAGACACAGAATGGTCGAAAAGTCTATGATGGTGGTGGAGTAGATCCTGATATGTTGATGGAAGCGGAGGTTGACGATCCTTTGATAAATGAGCTTTTAAAACAACAATTGATTTTTGATTTTGCAACAAAATATGTACTTACAAAACCAAAGCCCTCAGAAGCATCAAGTTTTACAATTAGCAAGGAAGATTATCAAGCCTTTATTGATTTTGTAAAAGAGAGAAGCTTTAAATATGAAACCGAAACTGAGAAAAAGTTAGCGCTCTTAAAAGAACAGAGTAGTAAAGAAGAGTATTATAAAGCTATTTCGAGCGAGTATGAATCTTTAATGACGGCTATCGACAATAAGAAAGAACAAGAACTAGTTCAAAATCAAGAGAAGATTTCACAACTATTAGAGAGTGAAATTTGTAATAGATATTTTTATGTGAGAGGTAAACTCGAAAAGTCATTACAAAGTGACAGCTGGGTAAAAAGAGCAATAGAAGTCTTGGAAACCCCCAAGCGATATAATGATTTTTTAGTGGCTAAAAAATAGACTTTGGCACTCATTCTAAACATAGATACATCCGGCTTGTATTGTTCAGTTTGTTTAGCAGATGGTGCTAAATTAATAGTCGAAAAAGTAGAGTCGCAACCCAACACACACGCCAAGATGATTACGGTACTTATAGAAGAGGTGATGACTTTGGCAAATCGCTCACTTGGCGAGTTAGATGCTTTGGCAATATCTGATGGTCCAGGGTCTTATACAGGACTAAGGATAGGTGCCTCTGCTGCAAAAGCAATTTGTTTGGCTCTGAGTAAACCACTAGTAAAAGTTCCGACTGCATTTATTTTGAAAGATGCATCTGGCTTTTCACAATCTATATTAGCTACCGTTATTCAAGCTAAGAAAGATTGTTTTTATTATGCCGAGCACAATATGATAACAAACGAATCAAGTAAGGATAGATTAGTAGATATGAAAACTGAGGACTTACAATTTCTTTTTAAAAATAAAAAAGTTGTAATTTCTTCATTGAGTGAGGATATTATAAATCATATTAATGCAATTGGCATAGTTTTTGTTTTCATAAATCCGACATCTCAATATATGATAGAAGCAAGTAATCGGTCATTTATAAACGGGAACTTTGAAAATATTGTTAACTATGAGCCTTTCTATCTAACTGGTTTCGGAGCAAATTTTTAATTCACATGTTAAAAACATATATTTGAAATCTGTTTAATTAAAAAATAAAAAGAGAAAAAATGAAAGAGCAAGCATTAGAAATTAAAGACATGACCTTAGAGAAAAAAATTAAACTAGACTATACCGTTTTAAAACGCGCAGTTCTCACGCTTAGAGCAGTTAATCATCCTTTAAGAAAAGAAATGATGCAGTTGATACAAGAAAAAGGGAAAGTAACTGTAACAGAGCTTTACATTAAATTAAGAATAGAACAATCTGTAGCTTCTCAGCACTTAGCTATACTTAGAAAAGCAGATGTATTAACTACAGAACGTGATGGTAAGTTTATATACTACTCTGTAAATACAAAGCGCGTTGAAGAAATAGCTGGCATAATCGAGCATTTAGCACAATAAAAATTATTTTGAACGATTTTGATCATTTATTGTTATAGTTGCAATAAATGACAATTAGGTTATGTTTAATCAAAAGAAATTAGATTTTTCGTTCGATGTGTTTAAAGCATTAGCTCATCCAATAAGGATTGAAATACTCAACTTTATTTCGAGCAAAGGAAAAACAAATGTGCAAAGTATATACAACGCATTAGACCTCCCACAGTCAGTCACCTCCCAACAACTCAAGATTCTTAAAGATGCAAAACTAGTTGTTAGTAAGACCGCTAGTAAAGAGCGTATTTACAGCATTAATTTTTCAGTTTTCCAGCTTGTTCAGAATGTTTTAGAAAAAAAACTTTAGATCGTTCACTTTTTAGACAACAAATTTTCATTTTTTACGATATCTTGATTTTACATCTGTATATTTGTCTGTGAAAGTTTTTTTGCGAGTAGTATCATTTTTACGTCAATATCTTGGCTATACTGTAGCCAATCTTATTTTCAATATTCTTTCTGCATTTTTTTCTCTTTTTTCTGTCGTTATGGTTATTCCATTACTCCAATTGCTTTTTGGACAGATACCCGAAATCACCACCAAACCAGAATTAACTTTTAATGCTACCTCTTTTTTAGATTGGATTAAGTTCTTGTTAAGCCAAGAGAAGAACAGTAATGGCGTTTTATCGGCTCTCATTTGGGTTTGTTTTACTGTAGTCGTGATTATTTTTCTCAAAAACTTTTTTCGCTATTTAGCGCTAAGGGCTTTAGCCCCCATACGAAATGGAGTACTTCGTGATTTGCGAAATCAGCTCTACGATAAAATTGTTTCTTTATCACTTCCGTATTATTCTAGAATCAAAAAGGGAGATTTGATATCTAGAGTTACAAATGATGTAAAGGCTGTAGAAATGGGAATTATTAGCATGCTAGAAGTGTCAGTTCGTGAACCCATAAATATTCTATTGTCAATTATATGGATGATGATGATTAGCACAAAACTTACCTTATTTGTTTTATTGATGTTAGTTATCACAGGGGCAATTATTGGTAAAATCGGAAAAAGTTTAAAACGACATTCATATGATACTCAAAGCTCCATAGGACAAATGATAGCCGTAATCGAAGAAAGTATTTCTGGTCTTAAAATCATACAAGCATTCAATGCACAAAATTTCAGAAAACAAAAATTTGAGGACATAAACTCTACAGTGTATCACCAAGCCAATCGCATAAATTTGCAGTATGAGCTATCATCACCACTCACTGAGTTTTTATCCATCTGTGTATTTAGTACAGTTCTTTGGTTTGGTGGCAATATGGTGCTGTCAAACGCGCTCGATGCCGCTACATTTATTGGATTTATAGCCATGTTTTCGTTGCTCATTCAACCCGCAAAAAGTTTTGCAAATGCCTTTTATAATGTCAGAATAGGATTGGCCGCTGCTGACAGAGTTTTTGAAGTTATTGACACACCTCAAGATATTCAAGACGATATTAATGCAACTCCAATTCATTCTTTCAAAACTTCTTTGCGATTTGAGAATGTAAATTTTTCTTATGCAGAATCTGAAAGGAACATTTTATACAATATAAATTTTGAGCTCAAAAAGGGAAAGATGTTGGCGATAGTTGGTGCTTCTGGCTCGGGCAAAACTACGCTGATGGATTTATTACTACGATTCTATAATCCATTGTCAGGAAACATATACATCGACAACCAAAATGTAAGTGCTATCACCATAGAAAGCACTAGACAGCTACTGGCATTAGTTTCTCAAGAGCCAGTATTATTCAATGATTCAGTCTACAACAACATCACATTTGGTTTGCCAAGCATCTCACCGAGTCAAGTTGTTGAAGCCGCTAAGATAGCCAACGCCCATGAGTTTATTGCCCAACTTGAAAATGGATATGATACCATAATAGGAGATAGGGGAATGCGGTTGAGCGGTGGAGAAAGACAGCGACTCACCATAGCCAGAGCAATTCTTCGGAATCCACCAATTTTGATATTAGATGAAGCTACATCTTCTCTTGATTCGGCCTCCGAAAAAGCAGTACAGGTAGCGCTTTCAAATGTGATGAAAGATAGAACAGTAATCGCAATAGCACATAGGCTTTCTACTATTAAAGATGCTGATGAAATATTAGTAATGAACGAAGGTGAAATTGCGGAATCGGGCACACATGAAGAGCTGATGGCTAAAAATGGACTTTATTCTAAAATGATAGCATTACAAATGTTTAGTTAATTATGCCGCTATTTTTATTTCCCATTTTTCAAATAAGTTTGTCTCAAATAAGTTTTAAATCATGAACCAAAAATACGCCAATCTTTTAGTCAATTATTGTTTGAGCATAAAAGAAAATGATAGCGTTTACATCAATGCTTCTTATCTTGCGGAGCCTCTTTTATTAGAAGTTGCTAAAGCAGTTTACCTAGCTGGAGGCCATCCTTACTTTAATATAGAACTTAATGGATTGCAGGATTTATTGTTGAGCTATGGGCAGGAACATCAACTCAAGCAAGTAAATCCTATGAAAAAAATAGCCTTCGAGCAGTTTGATGCCTATCTCAATATTCGCGCCCCTTTTGGAAGAGGTGACGATGAGAAAGAGTCTCCTAATCCAGAGAAAGCAAAAATTTTTCAGCAATCACAAGCAGTGCTGAATAAGCTATATTTTGAGAGAATAGGGAATGGATCAATGCGAAGAAGTCTTTGTCAGTACCCTACACAAGCAGGTGCTGATGATGCTGAAATGACTTTAGAAGAGTATACAAATTTCGTTTATCAATCTTGCTTTTTGCTTGACGAAGACCCAGTAGCTAAGTGGCTTGAGGTGAGAAAAAAGCAGCAAGTTTATATAGATTATCTTAACCAAGTATCAGACGTACAATATAAAGGCAAAAATATAGATGTCCGATTTTCGGTAGCAGGGCGCACATGGATAAATTCAGACGGTAGAGCTAATATGCCAAGCGGTGAGGTCTTTTCTGCACCTATCGAAGACTCTGTCAATGGAACTGTTTATTTTTCATACCCTACTATATATATGGGCAAAGATGTAGAAGGTGTGACGCTCGAAATAAAAGACGGCTATATTGAAAAATGGGATGCAAAAGTCGGTAAAGAAATTTTAGATAAAGTGTTTGCGGTTGATGGTGCTAGGCGATTTGGAGAAGTAGCCATTGGAACAAACTATAATATACAACGCACCACCCGAAATATTTTGTTTGATGAAAAGATAGGAGGGTCTATACACATGGCTGTAGGTCAATCTTACGCTCAGTGTGGAGGAAAAAACGAAAGTACTGTGCACTGGGATATGATAGCTGATATGAAAGACGGAGGTGAAATTTGGGCTGATGGAAAATTGATTTATCAAAACGGGCAGTTTTTAATATAGCTTAAACGCTTATTGCAACTACGAATGAAAAAGAAAAAAATAGGAGTGATAGGAGGAGGAGCTGCAGGGTTTTTCTTTGCCATTAATGTGTTGGAAAATAGAATTGACATAGCTGTAGATATTTTAGAAAAATCGCCTAAGCTTCTTGAAAAGGTAAGAATTTCTGGTGGAGGACGATGCAATGTAACATACGCATGTTTCGACCCTAAGCTTTTAGTTAAAAATTATCCAAGAGGAGAAAAGGAGTTAATAAGTCCCTTTTTTCAATTTCAACCAAAGCAACTCATAGAGTGGTTTGAAAATAAGGGAGTGCAAATAAAAACAGAGGCCGATGGAAGAATGTTTCCTACCACCGATGATTCATCTACCATAGTAGATTGCTTGTATAATTCTGCAAAATCGGCAGGAGTAAATATCATGACCCTATGTGGGGTAGATGAGATAAAGCATATTAACGATATTTGGATAGTGAAAACCAATACAGGCAAGACTTTGCAATATGATGCCCTTTTCATATCTACTGGAAGTGCTGCCCGAATGTGGGATATGTTATCTTCTTTGGGGCATAGTATAGCACCTCCAGTTCCCTCTTTGTTTACCTTCAAAATAAAAGACCCTCGGCTAGAAGATTTGATGGGAGTTTCTGTACCTGTAGCAGAGGTGAGTATTCCTATTTTAAAATTAAAGGAGAGGGGAGCTGTGCTAATTACTCACTGGGGGTTGAGTGGTCCTGCTATTCTTCGCCTATCTGCATGGGGTGCGCGTGAACTAGCATCTGTAAATCATCAAGGAAACATCGTGATAAACTGGACTGGAAATTTCACTAAAAATAAAGTTTTAGAAGAACTAAAAACCGAAAAAATTCAGCATCCAAAAAAACTCGTTATTTCCTCAAAATCTTTTGATATCCCTTCTCGATTGTGGGTTTCGCTTTGCAGGTATGCAGAAATAGATGAAACGCTAATATTTGCAGACGTTACACATAAAAAGCTAGATATTTTAGCAGATGCGCTTACCCAATCTAGTTTTCAAATACTTGGGAAAAGCACAAACAAGGATGAATTTGTAACTGCTGGCGGTGTAAGTCTAAAAGAAGTAGATATGAAAACGATGCAAAGCAAACTCTATAAGAATCTTTTTTTTGGAGGCGAAGTGTTAAATGTTGATGCTATTACTGGAGGGTTCAACTTTCAAGCGGCATGGACTACATCATGGATAGCCGCTACACAATTAAACCTTTAACAAATATCCAAGTCTTAATAAAAACAAATTAATTTTTAAAATAGTATCAAATCCCTTACTATTACAAACAAAAAAAAGCAACTATGAAAAAGATTTTCTCTTCGTTTGTAGCGTTAGTAGCTTCTCTAGCACTTCAAGCTCAACCTATTATCGGATCAAATCTCACGGTTTTTTCTGAAGATGGCAACCGGTTTTTCCTGATTCTAAATGGAGAAAGGCAAAATACTGATGCACAAACAAATATCCGAGTGGAGGATTTGACACAAGGATGGTACAACTGTAAAATTATTTTTGAAGACAAAACTTTAGGTGAAGTGTCTAAAAATAATCTCATTGTCCGGGATGCTGATAATGTGCCACAAGAAGTGGTTTATAAAATCAGACGTGACAAAAATAATGGAAAAATGAGTCTTCGTTTTTTTAGCTCTGAGCCTGTGCGCCCTGACTTCATACCGCCATCAAATGTACCTGTGTATCATTTCGGACAACCAAATAATACAATAGTAGTAAATACCCCTGTACCTACTCAACAAACAGTAGTGCAAACGACCACTACCAATATGAACACAGGAGCAAATGTAAATGTAAATGTTGGCGGAATGGGAATGAATGTACAAATTAATGATCCATTGTTTAATGAAAGTGTTACAACTACAACAACAACGACGACTACAGCTACACCAAGCAGACCAGCTCCAGCTCGCCCTCCTGGACAGCCAGCACCACGACCAAATCTTTTGGGTGATTGTGCCTATGAGTATCAAATGAGCAATGCAGATTTTAATGCAGCTTTAAATACGATTAGAAATACATCGTTTGACGAAACAAAACTTAGCACCGCGAAACAAATTGTGAGTGCCAACTGTGTAACATCAGACCAAGTAGTAGCCATCTGCAATCTCTTTGGTTTTGAGGCAAGCAAATTAGATTTTGCTAAATAT
>JBIKJU010000101.1:0-7328 GCA_044360745.1 Chitinophagales bacterium | reverse complement strand
CTATTCAAAAGCTCTTCAATGATAAAATCACTTATCATATCAACCCTACAGGAAAATTTGTAATAGGTGGACCACATGGTGATACAGGCCTTACTGGAAGAAAAATAATAGTAGATACGTATGGTGGCAAGGGAGCTCATGGTGGAGGTGCTTTTTCTGGCAAAGACCCATCTAAAGTAGACCGCTCTGCTGCTTATGCTACGCGCCACATAGCAAAAAATCTTGTTGCTGCTGGTCTGTGTGACGAAGTATTGGTTCAAGTTTCTTATGCTATAGGTGTAGCCAAACCATGTGGAATATTTGTAAATACTTACGGTACCGCTAAAGTGAAATTGAACGATGGTGAAATCGCAAAAATTGTAGAGAAAATTTTTGATATGCGACCATACGCTATCGAACAACGTTTGAAATTAAGAAATCCAATTTATCTAGAAACGGCATCATACGGCCATATGGGTAGAAAAAATGAAACTGTGACTAAAGTCTTTAATAAAGGTAAAGAGAACGAACTCAAAGTAAAAGTAGAACTCTTTACGTGGGAAAAACTAGACTATGTGGATCAAGTAAAAAAAGCATTCAAGCTCAAATAAATAAGAACTCTATTAACAAAAAAAACCGACTGAATAGTCGGTTTTTTTATGGTATAATATAGAAAAGTAAAAGTTTCTACCTCTTCACAAACTTCAATACTCGTCTTTGCTCGTTTATAGTTATCTCTACAAAATAAACACCACTTCCATAAGTAGAAACATCTATCAACTGTTTACTTATTGATTTTTCTATTTCAGCAGCTGGTATCATTACTCTACCTATTGCATCTTTTATAGAATAAGAATATGAAACATTTACTTTCAAATAAATAGCTAAGGTCAATACATCATCAGTAGGATTAGGGTATAACTCTATAGTCGCTATATCGTTGATATCATTTATTCCATTCACGCCCACATTTACAGTAGCCAATACAGTACACCCCTTTGCATCCGTTACCGTACAAGCATAAGTGCCTGAGCCTATGTTAGAAGCTGTAGAGGTTGTAGTGCCATTACTCCATGAAAAAGTAAAATTGCCAGTGCCACCAGAAGCTGATACAGATGCATTACCATTGGCTATGCCTGAAGAAGCAGGAACAGATGAAGTTTGAACAACAATAGCAGGTGTAGACTGTACAGAAAAATTAGTCACCCCTTGGCATCCACCAGCCCCATTTACAGTTACAGAATAATTGCCTGGTGAAAGAGCCGTAGATAAATTGCCCGTTTGTCCATTGCTCCAACTGATATTAAAATTACCACTTGACAAAATCGTAATTATTGCCGATGCGTTATTAGCTCCAAAACAAGTTTCAGGAGTGACATTGATTTGCACTTGAGCAGAATTTTGACTACCCACTTGAGCAGAAGCAGTAGCTGTGCAGCCACTAGCATTTGTAGCCGTGACTGAGTAGGTACCTGGAGCAAGGTTAGTGTTACCAGAGCCAACACTTCCATTACTCCAATTAAATGAAGCACCTATACTCGAGCCTGATATAGTAGCTACAGCTAATCCATCGTTTGCTCCGCATGCTGCGTCTACAATGGAAATAGAGGCTGTAAGCGTATTAGGTTGCACATTAAGAACAATTGAGGAAGTGATTGAGCAATTGTTTTGGTCGCGAACTGTCACAGCATACGTGCCCGCACTTAAAGCATTTATTAACGATGTATTGCCTCCATTGCTCCAAGTATAAGTAAAATTACCTACACCACCAGTAGCTATTACCTCAGCCACACCATTGTTTTGATTACAACTTGGATCAACTTTGTTTAATACCGCTGTTACTCCTGCAAAAGGTTGTGAAATAGATGCCGTAGCACTAACACTGCATTGATTAAAATCTGTTACTGTTACTGTATAAGTGCCCGCAGGTTTACTTGATATAGATGATGTATTGCCTCCTCCAGACCAAGCATAAGTATAAGGAGCAGTGCCAGAGCTTACACTCACAGATGCGCTTCCAGTACTCGCTCCAAAACAGGCTACAGCTACACTGCTTGTAGAAGCAACTGGCAACGCCCGAACATTGATATAGTTAGTTCTAGTAAACGTATTGGTTAAACCATTAGATGCTGTGAGTGATACACTGTAGGTACCAGGAGTGCTGTACACTACTGATGGATTCTGAAGATTTGATGAAGAAGGTGTGCCTCCTGGGAATGACCAACTCCAGCTTGTAGAATTTGTAGAAGTATTGTTATACTGAACAGTAGCTCCTGCACACACAGATGTAGGTGTAGCCGTGAAGTTTGCCACAGGTGGTGTAGCAGCCTGAGTACAAACTTTAGGGAACACAAAATTGCTGAGTCCTAAACCATTATAAAAGCTGTTGTATGAGCCCCAACTTCCATTGGCAATTTTTATCCAACCTTGATTTTGGTGTGAAGCTGACTGAGAAACTCGTGACGTAAATATGGCTACAGTATCACCAGCAACATAAGTAATTTCAAACCCAACATAATAGCTCACCCCGTTATTTATAGTAGGTGGTGAAGCGAAGTTAACAGTAGTATATTGATATGGATTAGCATTGATATTATTGAAAATAGTAGAAATTGGAACATTTTGAGTAGCCAATACTGTGTTTGGTGCACCTCCAGCCCCATCAGCTGCCCAAACTCTCATCGCTACTTGAGTATTAGCATTTGCAAACCTTGCAAATCCAAAGCCATAAAGTGATCCACTTACTTGATAAGATGCTCCGGTATTATTGGTAAACCTATCTGCATATGCTAAATCACCATCGCCATTGTGCCCGCTTAAATAGCCGGGTGGATTTAAATAAACAGCAGCAGTATCAATGGCAGTCAAGTTAGAAATTGTATCACAACTTGAGTTGCCAGCATTCACAACATTGATATACGCTGTTTTAGTAACTGATGAAGATGCTCCGCAAGTATTAGTAGCAGTTAAAGTCACATTATATGTTCCCGCTGAGTTATAGACTACAGATGGGTTTTGAGCTGTAGATGTAGTTGGAGTACCTCCTGGGAAAGACCAACTCCATGAGGTAGGATTGTTTGTAGATATATCAGAAAAAACAACTGTGCCACCTACATTTACAGTAATTGGGTTAGCTGTGAAGTTAGCAACAGGAGGATTGCATGAAGATGTAGCATTGAAAATATTGATATTATCCAAGAATAAGGTATTACCGTATCTATTGATATTAACAAAAGCAAAACGGACATTCGTTTTTCCACTTAATGAAGAAAGACTTATAGAGTCACTTCGCCATTGAGAGGCAGTAGGAACGAAAAGACCACTTATCGGAGCTGCAGTAGCCAATGCAGTACCCCCTAGTTTCCATAAGCTGACCCAAGTTTGTCCGCAGTTTTCGCTGTACAAAATTTCTAAGCTATCATATCCAGCAGGATTAGTATAATATGTATAAGCAAAATCAAACTTCAATCTACCATTCGCTACTCCAGCAAATGTATAAGAAGGCGTATAAAGAAAATCTCTTTGTCCAGGCTTATTTGAGTTGTAATTATCAAAATAAGCAGAAGCAGTAGATGCTCCAAATCCACCAGCATTGGTAGTGCGCTGCCATGCATCAGTATTGTCTGGATTTCCTAAAGACCAATTAGCAGGGGGAAAAGTGGTATTCTGGAAACCCTCTGTGAGCGGCAATGCAAAAGCAGATAATACTGTGATATAAGCTGTTTTAGTATTAGTGTTGCTACCATTAGCATTATTGGCTGTGAGACTTATAGTATATGTACCTGGACTATTAAAAACTACAGTAGGGTTTGTGGCAGTTGAAGTAGATGGTGTACCCCCTGCAAAAGTCCAAGAATAAGATGTAGGATTTCCGGTAGACTGATTTGTGAAAACCACCGAACCTCCTGGACAAACAGATGTGGTATTAGCCGTGAACTGTGCTACTGGCTGCACATTGCCGACTGGTACACATCCCAACGAATTTTTTAAGGATGCTCTAGCCCCACCAGTTGCAAATAAAGCATTCATCCTTGTACTCTGGCCTGCTGAAAACATATACATACAAGCATCATTCACATAGTCCATATAATTCATAAACATAACACCTGGTGAGCTTGGAGAGCAATTATCTGTTCTCGGAAAAGTTGGACAACCACCATTTGAGTTTGCTTGATTTGGTGTATCGTTGACTAAATCAGATCCTGAACATGACCCTCCATCATCGCCCCATATGTGATATAAGTTTAACCAATGACCAACCTCATGTGTCAACGTTCTTCCCTTATTATATGGACTTTGAGCAGTACCAATTGAGCCAAAATATCTAAAACCAACCACTACTCCATCAGAAGCTGCTGGCCCTCCAGGAAATTGTGCGTAACCTAAAATTCCACCTCCAAGATTACAAACCCATATGTTTAAATATGAATTTCGAGACCAAGCATCGCTACCGCCCTGTGAAGTATACTTCATTGCATCATTATCAGAGAAAGATGAGACTGTTGTTTGTCTCCGAACAATACCTGTTGTTGCATTACCACTTGGATCTCGCTTCGCTAAACAAAATTCTATCTCGCAATCGGCCGCTATGTTTTGCCAAACAGCAGGTATTTTAGTCCTATCAGCATTCAGTTTTCTGAAGTCCTTATTTAATGAATCTAGTTGAGAAAAAATCTGAGCATCAGAAATATTTTCTGTTGTAGTTCGATACACTACATGGACTACTACAGGTATAGTGACTACAGCTCTACTTGCTGAATTTGGTTGAGATGTGTATTGAGATGTATGTTGCTCAATATCGTTTCTTCGCTCTATTATCTTAGGATCTTGTTGTATCAAATTATGATGATGGTGCATAGTACCACAAGTGCGTTGTGCATTAGCATCAAAAAGTATAAATATCAAAAAGAGAGAGTAAATGTATTTCATACTGATTTTGTATTTATGAATTAATTTATGAATAAAGCTTGTAGATAAACACGTAAAACATCATCCCATCCCCAATCAGGACCTTCCCACGGCCAAGTGTATACCATTGACAATCTTACACTTAAAAAAAGGAAAAAAACAACTGAACCTAACGAGATAACTTTCAATAAAACTCCGCTTTTGAGCATCAAATATTCTAACATATACTCCATTGGGATAGCCATAAAAGCTAAATACTCAATAAATGGTCGATAACCAAAAGAACCTGTAAAATTCCATGACGACCAACTAGCACATAAATAGGATTGAATTAGTAAAATTATCAAAATTTGAACTGAATTAAAATGCTTTTTTTTTATTGTTAAAGCTAATCCAAATATTGATAATAACATAAGTGGAGAATATAAAAAAAAGCCATTTTGAGGATGATACCAAATTTCGGGCAACATGGGTGACTTCCAATATATAAATCCTTCGCCTTTATAGGAATAAATTAACCAACTTCCTGATACATACTTCCAATAAAATAACTGAGGTAAAAAAACCAAAAATGCTATTACAGGAAAAAAGATAATATGTTTAATATGCTTAATCCAATGTACAAAACGGTTATAAATCTCTTTTAGTGAAGAAACATTATAAAATAAAAAGTAAATAAATACTATAGCGTTAGTAGGCCGTATCAATACTATCAAACCAAAAATGAATGCCAATTTCAAAAGATATCTTAATGAGTTTTCTTCATAATAAATCTGTGTAAAATATATGAACATTACAAACAGAAAAATAGAAAATGGATGGGATAATCCAGGAGATTTTGTAGTGTAGTGAAACAGATTAGTTCCTAACCAAACAACAGAAACTACGACTAAAGAAACATAATTCTTTTTTGTATGCTTGTTGAGAATTTTTATTAGAAAGTGAAATGCGACTGTCAAATAAAACGCAGTTGCAGTAATAGTGGCTATTGAAAAATGAGGCTCATAACCTGTTATATTATCCAAACCAAATAATAATCCATAAACTATAGCCAGTAAAAAAAATGGCAATTCTAGTATTGATACCCCACAAGTATATTTATTAAAAACTTTGTCTGTATTAGGGTAGGGCTTAGAGTATTTTCCTCCATCAAGATCTGTTGTTTTTACAAAGAGATTTTCAAATCCCCCATTTAAAAATAATGCTGGTAAATACATTTGATATCCCTCAGAATCATAATGAAAAACATAGTTATAATTATGGACACTATTAAGATTTGTAGCTATCCAAACTGTTGCAATAAATACTATTGATAGAAAAACTTTATTAATGTGGGCGTGTAAGTAATTTAGCATTTCCCTCAAATTTAATATTACAAACTTACAATTTTAGTCAATATTATACTGCTACTCCTTCCTTCTAACAAAGGATAAATAATAACCTGCCCACCATACGATTGTACCCACTCGGCACCTACTATGGATTTTAAATCATAATCACCTCCCTTTACTAATATATCAGGGGAGATAGTTTCTATAAGATTCTTTGGAGTTTCTTCATCAAAAATCACTACTGCATCTACACTAGCTAATGATGCTAAAATCAAAGCACGATCATCTTGATGTTGAATTGGACGACTATCTCCTTTGAGTTTTTTTACAGATATATCAGCATTCAATCCTACTATAACTCTTCCTCCAAGTTCAGTACATTGATTTAATAAACCCACATGACCTACATGTAAAACATCAAAACACCCGTTCGTGAAAACTACTTTTTCTTTTATAGTTTTCCAGTGTTTTACTAATGGAAGTAATTGACCTATGCCAACTATTTTATCTGATGGATTCATCAATTTTGACAGCTGTTGATTTCGCAAAAAAAGAGAGATAAGCTAAGGATAATAATCCACCAATAATGACCATAAAGGTCTGTAGCGACCACGATATCCAACCCCAAGCATAGCCAATATTTGCAGCTACTCCAAAAAGAATTAAAATCTCTCGAGTGATTAAAGGATAGGCACCTATTCCACCTTGTGTAGCTATGAACGCAAAAGTCCCAAAAAACAAAATAGATAAAGCTGCAGATGTGCCTAGTCCTGCAGTTTCAGTTAGCGCCATAAAATTGCAATAGGTCATAGCAAAATACATCGCCCAAACTAAAATAGAATGAAAAATAAATAAGACAGGCTTATCTACATCCTTTATTGAAAATATGCCTTTGATTAATCCCATTATCTTTTGTTTGACGATATTAAGAAAACGGTTTTTATCGGCATTTTTGTATAACCAAAATAAAGAAAACGAAAAAATAGCAAGCAGAATACCATTAAAAACAACACCACTGACACTGCTACTCCCAATTTTAGCATTTATGGGAGCTAAAATATATTGTTGAAAAAGTGATGAAAGCAAATCATATTCTATAAAAAATAAAGC
>JBIKJU010000147.1:0-5480 GCA_044360745.1 Chitinophagales bacterium | reverse complement strand
CCATACCTAGTTTGTCATAAGATCCTATGGCATCATACTCTGTGGTAGGCCAGTAGAGGTTTTTAGCAGTGATGATATAGAAAAAAACCAGACCTAAGCCAAACAATAATGCTGCTGGATAATTGATGTATGAAAGATTGAGATTGGGTAGGCTAATGTTTTTTTTATGTGCTGAAAAGTAAGCCAGCAAATCATCATAGCTAAACACTATCAAGGCAAATGAAGCAAAGAAAAGTACATACTGTGTAAATCCAAAACCGATAACATCGCACAAAAACATAAAGAATGTATTTATCCCAAGACCAATCAAAAATGATAGGCTTATCATTTCTTTTATATTAAACTCTTTGCTGATGCGCACTATAAGAGCTGCACCTGTGAGATATAACATTAATATGCCTATAAATAACATCATGTTTATGGTCGCTTATATTTTGTAGAATCTATTGGGAAAACCGCCTCGTCAACTATGTTAATAGGCGTGTAGGGCAGTTGGTCATATCCCCAACCTCTCACTATGGCTACGTGAGTTACTTTAGCAAAAAGTGCAGGCTTAGCATTTTTCTCATCCATAGAAATGCATAATCTTGGAAACAAAAAATAGGATACCCATTCAGAGTTTGAAAGAAGGTTCATTTCCTCTGACGTATCTACTGCTGATTGAGGTGGTAACAATACTACAGCATCTTGTGGACACTGCTTTTTTAAGTAATCAAGATACCAATAATTGGCTATTTTAAAATATCGCTTATCATCCATTGTCAATTCAGGTAAATTGTAGTTTAGTCTTCTAGTTTCTACTTTATCCATCAATTCCTTGTTTTTAAAAGCCATTTCTGTGATTGCCCAGTTGTAGCCAGGCACAGATACATAGAGTAGCAACAAAACTACAGCCAATATAAAAGTGATAAGCAGGTTTTTACGAAAAGGAGATTTCTTTTTTGGTTTTTCTGGAGCCATGTTCAAACCTAAAAAAATTAGCTTACAAATCTAAATTTTATCAATACCCAAAGCGCTTTTAAGCCATCTTTCCAGCTTACCTTCTTACCCTCATCAAACGTTCGAGGATAGTAGTTCATTGGCCGCTCTATTATTTTGTGACCTAGTTTAGAAACCTTAGCAGTCACCTCTGGACAAAATTCAAAACGATCATATTCGAGTTTTATTTGTTTCAAAACATCGGCCTTAAAAACCTTGTAGCAGGTAGGTTCGTCCGTTATTTTTTGGTTATACAAAAGATTTACAGCCAAAGACAACAACTGTCCACCAAGTTGATAAAATATATACACATGCCCTTCTCTCTTTCTTAAAAATCGAGACCCAAACACTACCGTTGCTTCCCCTTTTCTAATAGGGTCTGTCAAATGAACAAAGTCATTGGGATCTGTTTCTAAATCACCGTCTTGAATACTAATAATTTCGCCTGTTGTATAAGGAATTCCTGTTTTTATGGCACCAGCTTTCCCTTTATTTTGAGTATGGTAAAGTACTTGAATATTTTCATACTTGCCATCAAATTCGTCTTTCAAAATACGAGCTGTATCATCGATAGAGCAATCATCTACTATAATCAATTCTTTATCTAATGGCACAGCCATCACCTTAGCGATAATTTCTCTTATCGTTTTAGCTTCGTTAAAAACAGGCATGATGATAGAAAGCTTCACTAATTACATTTGTTTTCCAAATTAAATAAAAAAAGGGTGAATAAAGAAAAGATAATCGCTATTCAGCTTTTCCCTCTCACAGCCATCATCTTAGCCACATACTTTCCTATCATGTCAAATTCGATATTTACTTTTTGCCCTAGTTTCAATTCGTGTAGGTTAGTATACTCGAATGTATAAGGAATAATACCCACTGAAAACTTATCGTCTATTACATCAAAAACAGTAAGACTTATACCATTGATAGTAATTGAGCCTTTTTCGACTATTAGTGCATTTTCGCTTGGTTGGTATCGAAAAGTAAACGTCCAACTATTTTCTACAGTATCTATTTTGATACAGGTGGCTGTTTGGTCTACATGTCCAGAAACGATGTGTCCATCTAGTCTGTCGCCAACCTTAGTACATCGTTCTAAGTTTATTTTAGTACCTATATTCCATTCCCCCATGTTAGTCTTTATTAGGGTTTCAGGTATGGCTGTTACTTTATGCCAATTTTCACCCAAAGCTACCACCGTAAGGCAAGCCCCATTGTGCGATACACTTTGGTCAATTTTTAACTCGTTTGAAATAGCTGACGAAATTACATAATCTGTACACGCGCCATTTTCTGATATTTCTACAACTTTACCAATTGTCTCTATAATTCCTGTGAACATTACTTCTTTTTTTATCTCAATAACTCTATAAAGCCGCCACCTTTTTTAGAAGGTAATGGATATCTTACTTCTCCGTTGAGTCCTCTTACATAATAATAACCACTATAATAATACACACCATCTGGCAAGTCCCTTTGAGTTTGCTGTTCTTTTCCATTCCAGTTTAGAGCTGGGTCTTTAGTCTCAAAGACTTTTTCGCCCCAGCGGCTAAAGACTTTAAACTCAACTCTGGATATAAATCGGTACGGTTGACGAGGCGTAAAAAGATCGTTGTTGTTATCTCCGTTAGGTGTAAATGTATTTGGTAGTTCATAGAGTGGACAATTGTCTACACAAACTTTGTTTGTTTTTATACTTTCATTATTCATCCTGTCAAGTGCTGTCACTACATAGCATCCAGCTATACTGCTAGATAAATTATGACTAAAAGAAGAATCGGTTTTTGAATTGGTAGAACCTATAAGTACTAAAGATGTAGAGGAGTCTGTTTGATAGTAAATATTATATTTTACAGCATCACTCGCACAACTGTCATTGATTGTCCAGCGCAATCTATTTTCTAATTTAAAACTATCTTCATTAAGTATTTCACAAGGAGAAACAACCGTGAGTACTGGAGGACAAGGAGCTATGGTATCGCGAGGAGCTTCGCACTTTATCTGTGATAAATTTTCAAGTGGCCGATGTATGAGGGGACTGGTATAGTGTCCAAATGATTTAATGTAATAACAATAAATAGTGTCGTTGATAAGTCCAGTATCCTGATAGCTTGTGGCTGAAGTTTTAACTAAATAATCAAATAAAAGGGTGCTTTTATTTTGCTTGAAAATGTGGAAGGTATCATTGACCCAAGGGGTAGCAAAATCCCAATTGAGATTGAGTCGCTGATCAGTAGGGCTGATGCTCAAAAATACAGAAGAGGCTGGATCAGAAACGCCTACAGTATCATTTCCTGATTTAAATACCAATTGATAAGTGTATGGGAAATCTAATGTGTTTATTCCTGTATCATTGAATACAGTATCATTAAGTTCGTAATAAGAATTGCGAGTTATTGAAAACACTAAAGTAGCACTCGCTAATGCGCTAAAACCTTGCGAACGATATAGCTCATATCTGTATGGTGGCGAATCAAGCAGCGTGTCTAACTGAGTAGGACTGGCGATTGGCTTCTTCCAATTGACTTCTATTGCTCCATTGGCAACATCAGTATTCGTGACACTTATCTTGGTTATAACTGGCACACTTAATGGAAGCGCCACACAAACTTCATTTGATGGTACACTTTCTATCAAATCCCATTCAAAGATGCCATTTGGCGATTTTGTAGAGTAGTGTGCCAAAATTCTGTAGCAGTACTCATTTCCTCTAATTACGGTATTGTCAGTGTACTCTAAATCCTGAATCTTATCTGCTATTTTGGTGTAACCTCGTCCCGCTAGGCCTGTTTCGCAATAAGTGGGGACAAAAGGATTGCTGCCAATTTTTCGCCAAATAGAGTATCCTCTAAACTTCGTAAAAGAGCTGCAGTTATATGGGTTCCATTCTATTTTTATGCTTTGTTTTTCAGCAATGGCTTGCGTGATCACAGGAGGTGGCGCGACCACTTCTATTCGCCAGGTTTCTTGATCTACTAATGGTATAGAGAAGTTGTCTTCTGCTTTAAAAACAACTAAGTAAAGTTGCTTTTGAATATGCTCACAGATGGTTTGCCATGCGAAAAGTCCACTCACGGGATTGCCTGTAACTTGAGGAAAAGTAGCAGGGCTATTGGCTACTTGAAAAGGGCCTCCGTTTGCATTTAATCGCACTACTTGTCCTGCATTTGGATCGGTGGCAGTCACCTGCACCTCTAATCTATCACCAGCTCGCACACAAGTGTCTGCTAGTGGCTCTATTCGAGGAGGGTCATTCAGACTATTGTCTATAATGATTTGCATATCCCTAATCATTGTTCCCATCACTACTCCTCTTCGATATTCAATAATAAGAATAGCGATGTTGTAGATACCCACTTGTTTTGGTGTTGCCCAAATAAACTCTCCAGTAAACCGATTGAGCGAAACCTGATTGAGCGGCCCTGGTATGATTTCATTAGGATATTTATAGACGGGCACAGGAACACCTTTTTGTTGAAGTGGAACAATCAACTCATAAATAAGACTATCCCCATCTATATCATAAGCTAATGGATTATGATAAAATGTGTCGTTTACATTTCCAAAATCTATGGGAGGATTGAGGAGTATTGGGGAGGAGTTAAAGCCAATATTTGCCAAGTCGTTTGGGAACTTTAGCGTATCTTCTACATAAAAAATCACACCGTCTGAGAGTCCATTATTGATGTTGATGATACCATTATTTCTTAGTGTGTCGGCAGCAGAGATGACATAATAATTATTTGGTGGTGGAGGCACTCCTGGATAAACGTGAGTAGCTTTGTAAATATTTTTTTTGACGTTGTTACCAATGTTCTCTCCAAAATGAGGATAGCCTGTGTCAGGGTTGGGTGGGCCGTTTATTCTAAATGCTACAGTGGAAGTACCATCACCCCATTGCAACGGGATATCATCTCTATCGGCACCAGGATTTATACCTGTTATTTTAGCGTAGGTGACCACGGTAGCCTCTATAGTGAAAGGGCCTGTAACACGATAATAAATTTCGCCTGCTCTGATGTGTGATGCAATAGAAATATTAGCGTACAAAAAACTAAAAAGAAATATGAGTATTCGCATTACTTCACAAAATAGCTATAAATTTTGAAAAGCTAAAATCTTAGTCAAGTTTTCTCATTATTTTAGAAAAAAGTAGAACTGCTTAAGTTTTTTACTGAGCCAACTGCAATCTCAATTGTATACCTCCTTTAACATTGGTGATAGGAAAAGCAGTTGATATTCGAGGAGTTGTTTTGTTGTAATCTACAAAAATTCTAACATTGACTCTGTTATTCACTACATAGTCTATGGCAGGGCTAATAACAAGTGTTCGTGCACCACTTGTGATTTGTGGCAAGAATTGATCCACTCTATGATTGATAATCACATTATCTCGCCATGAAATATCAGCCCTAAATTTCAAATCATTATCAAGTCGAATTTTTTTTCCTTTTATTCGAATTGGCAATTTTAATCCTCTGATTGTATAACCAGCA
>JBIKJU010000014.1:0-18326 GCA_044360745.1 Chitinophagales bacterium | reverse complement strand
CAATCATCTGAAAATCTGTAAAACTCATTGTTAGAGTTCGTGATTTTTTATAATCAAAGCGAACCATAATGTCATTTTTAAATGTCATATCTACACCGATGAGTGGGGAAAACTGTTCGTTCATAATGATATTTGGTATTGCAAACTCAGGAAAGAAATTGCCATTTATACTATCCTTCAAAGATAGATTTCCATTAGCATCTTTTTCAGCATTTAAGTTGGTTTGAAAAGTGCTAACAGAGAGTGTGGAACTATAACCATGTGATAGCGTGAATGAAGAAAACACTTTCTGCATAAATTTAAACTTTGATAAACCATTGTATGTGATTCGCCAGTTTGGTAAAGGTATTCTATCCGTTAGTTTTAAAGGCACTTTGTTGGGATCTTGTCCATTGTAAGCACTCAAAAATGCAGCGGCCAAAACCTCTTGAGATTTAGGCCCATAACCATCTCTAAAGTTTGGGTTTGCGGTAGAGTCGCTAGGATTGTAATAACCCCCGGTTGAATTAGGATTTTGATCTCCAAATCGCTTAGAAATAATTGCTCTGTTTTCTTCAAACTGACGATATGTATTTGATAATCCATCTTTATCAATCTTATCAAAAAATGTTTTGACTGGGATTGTTGAAATAGTATAGGTTCCCATCGTCATAGGATTGAGATGCTCCCAGTCTCCATTAATAGAGGTTTTCTTAAAAAACTCTGAAAAGTTTTCTGTGTAATCTCTAAATAGATTGAAATCTACTCGCAGATCTGGAAAAGGTTCAAAATTAGCGGTGATATCTAAACGAGTTTGGCGAGATTGTAAAAACTTTTGATTGAGCAAGGTATCACCTGAAATCCAGCCTCTATCTGCTGCTCTATCTAACCAAGCATCGCGTACATTTTCGTCTTTGCCCATAAAAAATCTATCGCCTGGCTGCGCACCAAATGCAAAGTCATACCCTGGAGCTCCAAGTTTTATGTCATTGCCTATTAACTGTGTTGTTGGCATAAACCCAGCTACTGTTGTAGATTTTTGCTGTCGATAATCAATTGATAATTTTCTAAACGACAACAATGGCCTAAGAGCTATCGAGATTATAGGGTCAGGAGGCATTTGTTTGGCTTGGAAATCTTTTCTCTTTTGTTTAATGAGTTTACGAGTGGCCTTTAAGTCTTTCTTAAGCGTATTTATTTTTTGTTTACGAACAGTATCATTTAAACTCTCATCAGCTTTCGCTTTTTGAATATCTTCTAAAATTCTTTCTCGCTTCTCTTTCAATTTATCAATATCGCTTTTTATTTTCTCACGAGCCTTTCTGGTGTCTTCTTTCTTTTTCTGAATAGCTTTGAAATCACCTGCATTTGGGTTTGGCGAACTATAAGTACGCAAGAATGGGACTTTGTCATAAAGCTTCTTCATGTTGAAGTCTACTTTAGCTCTATCGTTTTGAGTGTTATTAATAATGTTTCCAAGCGGGTTATTTTCAAATCCTGAATCATCTAGTTTTCTAACTTGTGAAGCAGCTGTCCAATTATAGGTGCTGCCATAGTTTACGTTTGCCGTTATGAAATCAAAGGCGGGTATTTTGTTGATAGGAATAGTATAGCCAACATTAAATACTTGACTAAAATTTGTGTTTCGACCACCCTGTTTAAAGTTATTCCAAATTACATTTCTTTTCTCTTTTGTATCTATTTCTCCATCGGGTTCATCTATCCGAGCTGAGTTGATCGCGGAATATTCTATGCTGAGAGATTTAAAAGGATTGTATTTAAACACATAATTTCTGTCCCACCTAAAAAACTTATTGTAAGTAGTAGGTACTTCATAAGGTTCGTCTCCAATAGCACGCAATTTTATGACACCAAATTGCCTATCTACTTGAGTATTTACGGCAATATTTGCTGGCATGATATTAAAATTAAAATCACGAATCAAATCCAACCATTTCGATTTTGACTTTATGAGTTTCTTAAAAGGAGTCCATGATTTTTCTTGAGGTGCCCAAGCCCATTGAATTTGACCCAGATAGTCTTTTCGAGAATTCATTTCTATAAATGGATCTGAAATCAATATTTCATTGTAGGCATAGGTAAAAGTAAAATTTGCTGGATCCCAAATTTGAGGCGTTTTAGCTTTGAGTTTTGGCATGATTCGCACACCCGAAAAGTTATACCCTCTTCGTGTAGTTATACTTTGTATTTGTCGTTTATAATTCTTGGCAGAATCAGCACCATAAAAAGTATTTAATGCATCAATTTGCCTAACTGTAGGGATGTCGAGTTGGTATGGATCAAACTCAGGAGTACTGAAAATCTGACTTATGCCTCCATAAAATGGTAGTCGAATACCGGCTTTTTCTGGAAGTAACCTACCGAGCTCAAAATTGCCCGATACTGCATACTGATAAATGGTTTCTTTAGCTCGTTTGTCTATCTTTTGATCTATCTGCCCAAAACCTCTTGTGTTCATGCTTCCAGATACACTTATGTTTCCTAAGTCTGCTAACTTTATGGCAACTTCACCAAGAGCAGCGGTACCCCCTCGCTCATCAAATCCACTCATTCGCAGCTCATTTACCCATACCTCTACACATTTTGCTAATCCATCATCAGCGCCTGGCAGAGGGTTAGTAGGGTCGTCTTTTTGTGGGTTCTTTACACCTACCATTACTGTTTTTACACTACCTAAATCTGGATTTCCAACTATCGTTAATATCCTACCATTTGAAACAATTGAATAAGGAACATTTCGTGGATAGCCTGGCTCTGCATTTCGTTTTAGTTTTAAATCTACTAACTCTTCGAGGGACATATTGACCTCATTTATAGCTGGCCAAACAGAGTCTCGATCTGCATCGGAATCTCCTTTATAATCACCAGGACGAGTCATGTGAAGAGGCACTTCATATTGATAATAGTTTTCCGTAAAGTCAACTCCTAACCTCAAAAAGGCAGTTACTTCTTTGTCGCGCACTGGCAGCTCTCCTTCTACTGTATTAGCATGTATAAACATGCGCATATTTTTGTATCGTCTGATATCTAACCCCAAATTCTTAAAGATAGCTTTTGATTTTCCATCTTGTAATCCGCATACGTTAAGCGCGATTGCTTGCTCGTTTTGTGCAACAAACTGATTGGTCTGTGCTCCGAGCATTTGTGTTCTCTCTATGCCAGGCGGTATCACATAGTTTACAGGTTTTTTGGCACTGTTTTCTTCCACACTTACTTTCGTGACACTAAACCGAGTGTCAAATTCAGGGTCGATAGGGTTGTTGTCTGAACCTGGATCTATTGGCAAATTATAGGCTCTCCATTGATTGCGAACTAAATCGAGCGTTGGCATACGAAGTACAGTGGTGTCATCCCAACCATGCATAAACATTCTGATAAATTGAATAGACTTAAAGTCTGGGATACTCCCTACTTTTGAATCAAACTCTCTGATTGGGATTCTAAATTGCAACCATTTGGTTGGCTGCACTCCTGGTTCACCACCATAGTCTACACTTGATATGATATGTCGATTGTTGGTTTCATCCATTCCTGGATACATATCTACTCTATATTGAAAATATTCTTCGTTTTCGCTAAGGGTGAGGTCTCGGTTTAAATCTTCAGCATCTGGAAGCCCTGTGGCTGAATTAGTGTTGTTTCCAGAAACTACAGGTGAATTATTTTCGGTATTGTTATAGTTTTTATATCGAGCAAAAACAGACGTCTCATTTTCGAGTGACGGGTCTAAGTAAAATAAATAATCATCAGAAGAGGGGTCTGTTTTTAAAAGTTGATTTGCAGGAGAGCCTGGTGGTATAAATCCATCAATATTACTCAAAAATGGAGAGTAATAGTTGTTTTCTTGAGTGCTATTTAAGCCATCAAAACCTACATCCTGTATGGGTCTTTTTGCAGGGTCATTATCAAAGGCGGCAAGTAGGGGCGGCAATTTCGGAACATATCCCCAAGCTGATCTATCTAGCTGAGTGGTGTCTTCAAGTAATCCATTTTCAAATTGAATACGAGAATCTTTCAAAATATCCTCAGATACATTACCTAAGTTAAAATACAATTGCCCTCCAGATTTATTCGGATTTTTTATGAAAGGATCCATCAACCAAAACTCTATAAACTCAGTGTTGTTTGCCTCTAAGTCCGTATTGTCAATAGCACGCATGATGCCTCCCCATCGCGTTTGTGGGTCTTTGAGCGAACCATCAGTGTTTACACCCATAGATATTCCAGGGGTTATGCCTGGTTTATCTTCATAGTTATAAGGCCCTCTTTCTTTAGGCAAAAACAGTAAATCTAATGGATAAAGATTATTGTCTATTGCATTTTGATTTGGTCTGTTTGGGAAAACCTCACTTTGTCGAATCAGTCTTACAAAAGGGTCTCTCAAAAGAGCTGGATTATCGCGATAAACTTTTGGTGTATTCTGACCGTTGGCATAAAAAGTATTGTCTATTCTATACCAAGCAAGTTTAGCTCTATTAAATCCATAACGTACATCATTTACTAGATTGGCTTCTGGAAATAATTCTTTGCCATCTGCTCCTACAGCTCCTCTCGGAGTAGAAGCCAATCTCCAGTTTTGAATTGGTTCTTTGATAGACTGTGAAGTGTTAGCTCCTTCAAAATCATCAATGTATACTTGACCATTACCGTTTGCATCATTGATGGCTCTTTGGTTGCCAGGGATGATGTGCGCTACCTCACCATATGCGGTGATAGTAGACATTTCTTTAGTAGCATAAATTGGCAACTTGTCTAAAGCTTTTGTGAGCCAAGGAGCATCAGTTTCATATTTTACGTCTGCACCTAAAATTGTATTAGAAATAGGGTCTTCGCCTATATTTACTTTTTGAGTAAATGGTCTTTCCATCATTCTCATCACTGTAGCGCCTATATTAAATTTGTTACTGATACGGTAGTCTAAGCGAGTACCCATCAACGATCTGACCTGGAAACCAAACTGGTTATTGTTTTCGTAATCTATTTTTATCTGTTGTCCAGAATTTAAAATTCCTTGATCTAAGATAGTAACCCTACCTAGAGAATAGTCTACTTGGTAATCTCTTCCTTCTACTAGCTGCTGACCACCTGCAGTAATTCGAACAGAACCCTGAGGAATATTAAATCCACCTAAACTAATTTCACTATTGTTTGCTCCTTCATATTGTCCCTTTATAGCAAAACGATTAAACTCAGGATATTGCTGCGCTCTAAATCGTGTAGAGTCATAAAGCTGTTGATAAACATATAGATCGGCAAGATTAGCGGAACCGCAATCTGCAAACTGCTTTTTCAGATTTTCTCCAAAAGGTTCTTTTACTGGAAAAATTAATCGTCCATTTTGTGGGAGTATAGTCACACCTGGAATAAAGTCAAACAAACCATCAGGCTGCGCGTCATTATTTGTGTTTACGTTATCTAAATTTAAAACTCTCAAAAGCGGTTGACCTTTGATACAGCCTTTAGGCATAAATCTTTTTTCTCCCCCCCCTGGGTCATTATAAAGAATGTCTAATCTAAAGTTGGTATTACTAACCTGAAATGCATTTAAGGAATAAATATTTTTCATCATCAAATCATAGATAGGATGATTCACACGAACAGTAGATCCTTTGAGCATTTTGAGGTATAAAACCTTAGCCGTAGAACTAGAGTCTGGTGGTACTTGTTCTGTAAACTCACCTACTTGATATACCCTTCCATTAGCTTCATATTGAAATGCCACACAAAGAATATCATTGGGATTTACCATACTATTAAGTGAAATAAAGCCGAGTTGATTATTTACTGTATACTCTGTAGGGGCAAGTTTCCTTAGGTAGGTTCTTTCAAAATCTTCACCTTGGTTTAAACCAAATCTATTTTGTAGATCAAAGGTAGTGTTGTTTATAAAACGAGTATTTGGACTTCCAACAAGTGCCCCATAAAGGCCATTTGAAGAGTTGTCGGAGCGAGCATCTACGCCTAATGATGGCGGGTAGTGAAAGGGTCTAGTTTCGCCAATATCAGCAAGAGCTACCGCCTCTCTTACATTTTGTACTGTACCATTTCTGTTCGTTATCCAAACTTCTATCCGAGTGATATTGTTGACAGATTTTATAATAGGCAGTGTAGAAAGGGCGTCATCATATTGGTCGCGGAAATATTGGCTGAGGAAAAAGTGTCTGTTCTCGTCATATTGGTCAGCTTTAATATCAAACAATTGTCGCTGTTGACCATTTTCTACAACTAGTGTTTCTCGTTTAGATTTCTGCTGCGATATAACACTTGTCCAAAACAAACGACCAAATTGAAGTCTTGCTTTAAAACCAAACAAAGCTTGACTTCCATTTATAAGTCGTGTTGGTAGTGTAAGGGCCACATTCCCCAGTTCTATTTCTTTTATAATGTCATCTTCATCACCTGTCCATCCTAGTTTCACCTGATTGTCAAAGTCGAAGCCTGTTTGAGTGTTATACTTTATACCCAATTGAAGCTTATCGCCAATTTTGCCTATTACATTAAGGTTCATGTTTAGGTCAAAGTCCAAGCCTCCATTTCTTCTTGCTCTTACGGGGATGTTGGGATTATCTATTCGTTGGCTACTTCCTCCCAGCAAAACTTCTAAATTTCCTTGAGGCTTTATTTCTACTTTTGAACCACCAAAAATCCGATCCAAAATTTTACTTTTCATATCAATAGTAGGTATGAGAGCTTTATCCTCAAACAATTGAGGAGCACTTGATCGACTTTTAAAATAATTATTTCGTTCTTGCTTTTCGGTGTACTTTAGATACTCTTCGTATGTGAGATAAAGCGGTGGTTTTATATCTATATCGCCCACTTTTTCTGTCACTAGATACTTCCCCGATTCTGGGTCATAGGTAACATCCTTTTTTACATTAGACGGATCTGACAGGTAAAATGGGTCTTTTGTAGGATTGGTAACATGGTCGCCCTCTCTATCCTTCATTGGGTACTTAAGTTCAGTTTCCTTTTTATTGGAATCTGGAGCTACAGCTTCTAAAAGAGGTTCAGGCATAGGAGGAATAATACGCACAACCTTGTAATTAACAGAGTATGCAGCCAAAAAAGACATGACTGTCATACATACCATTCCACCTAAAACTATTTTCCTAATCAACATCGCTACTGCTACAAAAGCTAACTATTTTGTTTTCTATTTTGTTTATTTTCAAACTGTTACAACACTTTCAGCGCTTCTTTTATCAATGTTTCAACACTTTTTGAGCTATCGCCCACCAAAAGTTTTGACAATACTTTTTCTACCGCTGCCTTCTGAAAGCCGAGTGTAACGAGTGCATTTAACGCTTCTTCGCGTTGGTTATTGTTTAAATTTGTGAAAGAAATAGCTCCTTCATTTGTTAATTTAGTCACCTTGTCTTTTAGTTCTAAAATAATACGCTTTGCAGATTTAGGGCCTATGCCTTTTATTGACTGAATAAGTGGTTCATTTTCAGTAGCTATAGCTTGTATTATTTCCTCGGGCTTAAATGAAGAGAGCATCATTCGGGCGGTATTAGCACCTACTCCACTTACAGAAATCATTTTCTCAAACAAATCACGCTCAGATTGGGTATAAAATCCGTATAAATCAAAACCAGAAACAGATTGATTTTCTGATTTTACAACAAGAGAAGTAAACAATTTGGCACTTTCTAGCGTTTGGATTGAAGCAAATGTAGTCAACGTAATCTTGACCTGCCACGCAAACCCTAAGTGCTCCACTACTAAAAAAGTAGGCGTTTTTTCAACTAATTTTCCCTGAATATAGTATAGCATAATTTCTCAAAAGGGTGCTAAAATAATAGGTTTTAGGAACTTTTAAGAAAATTATGGAACAAGAGGCTTTGCCTCTAATTTTTTGTTTAGTTAAATTCATAAAAATTAGATAGTATCACTCCCGAATCATTTTATATTTTTTCATGAACTTTAGCTCTAAATCCCTTCTCTTATTTTTTATTACATCATCTTTTCTGATGGTAATCGCTGGCTGCCAGAAGTGCTTTGTCTGCGAAAGCAAAAATACTGCTAGAGCTAATTTTTGTGAAGGAAATCCAAATTATGATCGATTAGCTAATGGCGATACTATCCAAGATGCTTTTGGAATAAATTACAATTGTAAGGTAAAAAAGTGAAGGAAAATCGCTTTTTTGTCATTTTGTCTACAAAAAGTTGGCGATTTTGTCATTTTGTCTTATAAAAATCACTTGGCACAAGCATTGTTGTATAGATTTTTGAAATTATTTTTAAACCAAAAATCTAAAAAAATGACAACAATAAGAGTAAAACCAGAAACTGCTAGAGTGGGATTTCCTACCTTAAACAACCTTTTCGACAATTTTTTTGAAGGAGACTTCACGTCTAATGCTTTCAAAAGCATAGCTCCTGTAAATACCATTGAAACAAAAGACAATTTTACGCTCGAAATCTCTGCTCCAGGCTTTGAAAAGGAACAAATTCAGATTTCAGTAGATGAAAATGTGCTTACAATTTCGGCTGAAAAAGAAGAGAAAAAACTAGAAGAAGGTGAGCGATTTACCCGCAAGGAATACAGCCACAATTCGTTTAAGCGACATTTTACACTTCCAAAAACCATAAAAGTTCCTGATATAAATGCAGCGTATAAAAATGGAACTTTGATAGTGACTTTGCCAAAACAAGATGAGGCTAAAGCTAAAAGTGTTATAAACGTCTCTGTTAATTAAGCTTTATCTTAAATCAATTAAGAAAGTCTGGACTAAATGCTGTCTAGACTTTTCTTTTTAAAAAATGAGTGAGAAGCATTCCATATTTTTTGTTAGATTTGGGTTGAGAAAGATTTGCTTTTAGAAATTCAGTACCCGAGTATTTTCATAAAGTAAAAATGCAGAAAAGAGTAAACAAAAACAGCAAAAATGAAACTTGAAAAATATATAGACCACACTATTCTAAAACCAGACTGCTCAAAAACAGATATTAAAACGCTATGTAATGAGGCTATAGAAAATAATTTTGTAGCTGTTTGTATCCCCCCTTATTGGGTAAGAGAAGCAAAATCAATCCTCAAAGATAGCCAAGTTAAAATTGCTACAGTCATTGGTTTCCCGATGGGCTACTCGCATACGCCTGCAAAAATCGAAGAGTGTAAAAGAGCTATAGATGAAGGTGCTGAAGAAATTGATTTTGTCATCAATATCATTGCGCTCAAAGAAGGCGATATAAACTACTTAAAAAACGAGTTAACTAGCGCCACTACTATGATTCATTTACGCAATGCCAAGCTTAAAGTTATTATTGAAACAGGGATTTTAACAGATGAAGAAATCATAGTGGCATGCAATTTGTGTGCAGATATGCAAGTGGATTTTGTAAAAACATCAACAGGCTATAATGGACAAGGCGCTACCGTAGAGGCTGTAAAATTGATGCGAAAAACATTACCAAAATCCATTAAAATTAAAGCTTCTGGAGGAATAGATTCTAAAGAAAAAGCCTTGGCTCTTATAGCGGCTGGTGCTGATAGGATAGGCTCTTCTAAAAGCATAAAACTAATTAACGAATGATATGAAAACTTTTATTTTGAGTTTTGTAAGTTTAGCATCTTTATTGTTTTTGCCAAAGCAGAGTATTGGTCAAGAAAACGGAAGGGTAAACTATACATACGAAGAGGGTTTAGAAGATTTGATTTATCAATATAGAGGCTACAATAAAAAAAATGTGATGGTAGATGGTTATCGCATCCAAATCATGTTTAGCAATGACAAAACAGAAGCCAACAATGCTAAGGTAAATCTTTATCGTCTATTCCCAAAAGAAAACTGCTATGTAGACTATGAACAACCCTACTATAAACTACGGATGGGCGACTATACCGATAGATTTCAGGCAAATTATGCCCTCCAACAACTTCTAGCTACCTACCCAGGAGCTTTTATAATCAAAAGCAAAGTATCTGCAAGACGATGAAAATGGAGTTGCTGCCACTTATAAAACAGCTATCCGAAGAGCTACATGAGCAAGTGGTTGGGATAAGACGAACAATACACGAAAATCCTGAGCTTTCATATCAAGAATTTAAAACCTCCAAACTGATTTTCGAGGAGCTTAAAAAACTAGGCCTAGAAGTTCAAAATAATGTAGCAAAAACTGGTGTGGTGGGTATTTTAAAATGCCAAAACCCTAATAGCTTTTGTTTGGCACTCAGAGCTGATATGGACGCTCTCCCTATCCAAGAGCAAAACGATTTAAGCTTTAAGTCAAAAGAAAATGGAGTTATGCACGCCTGTGGGCATGATGTGCATTCTGCCTCGCTACTTGGTGTGGCCATGATTTTATCAAATTTAAAAGACTCGCTCAGGGGCACCTATAAATTTATATTTCAGCCCTCTGAAGAAAAAATGCCAAGTGGAGCAAACGCTATGATAACAGAAGGGGTATTGCTCAACCCCAGTGTGGACGCCATTTTTGGTTTTCACGTTCATCCAGAAATGGAAGTGGGAGAAGTGGGTTTTAAAAGTGGGCAGTTTATGGCTTCAGCTGATGAAATTTATATAACAGTTAGGGGTAAAGGTGGACACGCTGCTCAACCTTCACAGTTTATATCTCCATTAGTTATGGCCTCTGAGGTAGTACTATCGCTAAAAGAGGTGACAGAAATCGAAAAGCCAATAGTGCTTACTTTTGGGAAAATGGTGGCTAATGGCGCTACTAATATAGTACCTGATGAGGCTAAGCTAGAAGGCACCTTGAGGTGTTTTGACGAGAATTATAGAAACGCTACTCACGATTTTATTCTTTTAAAATGCAGAGAGATTGCAGAAAAATATCATGCAGATATTGATGTCAATATAGTAAATGGATACCCTGTCTTAAGCAACAATGAAGAGCTTACTGATCACTCTTTTTATCTAGCAGAACAATATCTTGAAACTGGCAATTGCCATAGACTCCCGATAAGAATGGGGGCGGAGGACTTTGCTTTTTATAGCCAAAAAATACCCGCATGCTTTTATAGAGTAGGCGTAGGAAACAAAGCAAACGGAATTACACACCCTATTCATTCTCCATTTTTCAAAATAGATGAAAATGCGCTTAAAATAAGTGTAGCATTGATGAGTTGGTTGGCTGTAAACTTTAAAAAGCAAGATTTATCTAACTAATGTCACATTCCCTGACATTGTTTTTCGCTTGTTATCTCCTTGATATTTGTAAACTAAATTCCAAACATATACTCCTATATCTTGTGGTACATCCCTAAAGGTTCCGTCCCATCCTTGAGAGATATCGGTAGTTTCAAATACTTTTTCACCCCAACGATTATAAATTATCATGGTGAAATCGTCAATATTGTTGTTGAGCACTCTAAAAACATCATTCTGGCCATCATCATTTGGAGAGAAAGCATTTGGAATCAAAATCTCATTATCTCTCAAGTTGACTACTACTGAGTCTATAACCTCACACCCTAAATCATCAGTTACTGCAATGGTATAAGTGGTGGTTTGCTCAGGAGATGCATTAGGATTTCTGATAGCCGTAAAATCTAAACCAGCTGCTGGCGACCAATTGATATTATTAACAACAGAGGTAGAAATAGTAGGAGTGAAAGAAGTAGTTTGTCCTCTGTTAATCGTTCTATCAGGCCCTGCATCTACAGCAAATTTTCTTGATGCCAACGCAAAAGGTTGCGGGTCAAAGTCATTCCAGTTATTGATTTGAAGGGTATTAAAACCTGCAAGAGTTGAGGCTGTAGCGGTGGATGTATAGTTCCATCTATTTATTTTCCAATGACCAACATCTGTCCAACGGCTATCATTTGCTGCATCAAAATAAAAACGAATAGCCGAAGGGCTCGTTCCTGATGGATGGCTGATTCTGTGATAGTAAAGTGGATTAACTTTGCACAATAAATCATCTAAGTTGTCTACATCAAAACCTTCTACTGTTGGATCTTTGGCCAGTCTTATGCCATATTGATTTGCAGACGCATTGGCAGGTATCATATCTACTGGTCTAAAATAAAATGGTAGACCTATTGAAGACGGAGTACCTAGAGGGTAAAAATAAGGATTGGCATTATCTGTAGCACGTATAAGTTTTCCATTATTTAAACTACTTACAAATCCATAGTCTGGAGATATTAAGGAGCTTCTTATGGCATTGTTAGTAGTATTGAAAACTGTCATATTGTTGTTGCCAGTAGCAAGTTCTACATCATTTAGGTTTAAAAAACCAGATACTGATGCATCTATCGTTTGCGTTTTTACAGCAGTAGCATTTCCACTTAGTATAAGGTTGTGAAAGGCAGTAGGCTGACTACCCGTAATAAGTTGATTATTGCCGTAAAGCTCAACAGTATCTTGATTTGACACTACATTAGCGTTGTTTATCCAATCGCCTTGTACACGATAAAATCCGGTAGGTGATGTACTTCCCCCTAATAGGTTTGCGTCATTGAGCACATCACCCTCTATCACAAACTCTCCCGCATTTTCTATTTGCCCGGTTTGGTTATGAATAGAATTAGTTTTGACTATTACAAAGCCGCCTGGTTTGATAAATACATCAGCTCCCCTATTCACCACTAATGCTTGTGAAAATAGATGTGTACTTGCTAAAAAAGCACTATAAAAAAGGATTATCTTTTTCATATTATAGGTAAATATAGAAAAGCAAATTTTAAAATCAAAAATTTTTTGCTAGTTAATTGAATAAAAAGAGATAAAAACTACATTCGCACAAAAAAATAAACATAAAATGAGAGTAGCTGTAGTAGGTGCCACAGGCATGGTTGGTCAAAAAATGTTGCAAGTTTTAGCTGAAAGAAACTTCCCTATAAGCGAACTTTATCCAGTGGCTTCGGAGCAATCTGTAGGCAAAAAAATAAGCTACAAAGACAAAGAATATAGTGTTATTGGTCTTTCTACCGCGGTATCTCTAAAGCCAGATTTAGCTTTATTCTCGGCTGGGGGAAGCACTTCGTTAGAGTGGGCTCCAAAATTTGCTGCTGAAGGAACATTAGTCATAGACAACTCCTCTGCTTGGCGAATGGATGAAACCAAAAAATTAGTTGTTCCTGAAGTAAACGCAGATGTCATTACAAAAGACGATAAAATCATCGCCAACCCTAATTGCTCTACTATTCAGATGGTCTTAGCATTAAAGCCTCTTCATGACAAATACAACATAAAGCGTGTAGTGGTATCTACATACCAATCTGTAACCGGAACTGGAAAAAAGGCTGTGGATCAATTGATGAACGAAAGAAAGGGCATAAAAGGTGAAATGGCATATGCTTATCCAATCGACCTTAACCTCATACCTCATATAGATGTTTTTTTAGAAAATGGCTATACAAAGGAAGAAATGAAAATGATAAAAGAAACTAAAAAAATAATGGGTGATGATAGTATCAACCTTACTGCAACTACTGTGCGAGTACCTGTTTTGGGAGGTCATTCAGAAAGCGTAAACATTGAGTTTTTTAATGATTTTGAGTTAAATGAAGTTCGTGATTTGTTATCAAACTCAAAAGGGCTATTAGTCTTGGATGATGTGGCAAACCTTAGCTACCCAATGCCAATTTTGGCACATGACAAAGACGACACTTTTATAGGTAGGTTGCGAAGAGATGAGTCTCAACCTAACACTCTCAACTGCTGGATAGTTTCTGACAATTTGCGAAAGGGTGCAGCTACCAATGCCATTCAAATTGCTGAATATATGATAGCCAACGGCCTTCTGTAAGCGCTTTTTTATTGTAAAAGCGCTTAGTATAAAGCCAACATCATTGCTATGTAATTTTTTTTATGTACGTTTGTGGCTAAACTACTTTTAACATGAAATTCATAGTATCGACCTCGTCTCTTTTAAAAAGCCTCCAACTTATTAGTGGAGTGGTAAACTCTAGTTCTGTTCTCCCAATTCTCGAAGATTTTTTGTTTGATATAAATAGTGGTAAACTCACTGTACACGCCACAGATTTAGAAACCTCTATGAGCACACAGTTGAGTGTAGAGTCTAAAGACAATGGTCGTATTGCTATTCCTGCTAAAATGATTTTAGAAACTTTAAAAAACTTATCAGAGCAGCCACTCACATTTAAAGTAGATGAAAAAACGTTTGCCGTAGAGATAGTATCTGAAACTGGAAATTATAAGCTTAGCGGAGAAAATCCTAATGATTTTCCAAAAATACCTCAAGCTGATAATACAACAGAAGTAAGTATTTCTGCTGCGGTGTTGTCTGAATCTATCTCTTCCACATTGTTTGCCGTATCGAGCGATGACCTCCGTCCAGCGATGACGGGTGTGTTAGTACAAGTAGATGATTCAGGGACATGCTTAGTAGCTACAGATGCTCATAAATTAGTGAAACTTAAACGCTCAGATGTTAAAAGCGCTACTTCTGCTAGCTTTATCATGCCGAAAAAAGCGCTTAATTTATTAAAAAGCTCTCTACCGCATTCAGAAACTGCTGTAAACATTGCTTTTAATAAAAACAATGCTTTCTATCAATTTGATAACACACGGCTTATTTGTAGATTGATTGACGCGCAGTATCCCGATTACAATGCTGTAATCCCACAAAACAACCCCAACAAATTAACAGTAGAACGCTTAGAACTACAAAATGCACTTCGTAGAATTTCTATTTATGCTAACAAAACAACTTATCAAGTTATTTTATCAATTTCTAGTAGTGAACTCAAAATTTCTGCTCAAGACTTAGATTTTTCTAATGAAGCGCACGAGCGTTTGGCGTGTACCTTTGATGGAGCCGACATGGATATCGCTTTCAATGCACGCTTTTTAATAGAAATGCTTGGGGTATTGAGCAGCAAAGAAATAGAAGTAGAACTTTCTACTCCAACAAGAGCAGGTGTCATTAGGCCTGTAGGACACGCTGCTGAAGAGGATTTGTTGATGCTCATTATGCCAGTTATGATAAATGTTTAGTTTTTTTAAAAAACATTATTTTTGTTTATTAATTAACCTAAAAAAATGAAATATGAAAAAATTATTCTTCGTTTTCGCTACTTTTGCATTGCTAACTTCTGTTTCCTCATGTAAAAAATGCGGATATTGTGCTTATCCAAATGGTGGCGGCAATTCTGATGCAGTTTGTAAAGAAACTGGTATCGTTGGCGCATTAGTAGATTCTTACGCTCAAGCAGAAGCTGATTGTGCTGCTGATGGTGGATCATGGACCAAAACAAAATAATTTGATTTTTGTAGAAATCACTAAGGGGCTTTTAGCCCCTTTTTTGTTGCGTCTATTCCCAGTCCAAACAATGCATAATCATATTTAACTGGATCTTGGGAATCAAATTTTCTTAAGTTTTCTGTTAACTCTAGAACTGTTTTCCAATCTGTTTGCGAGCGAGAAATAAGTCCTAATTTTCTTGCATTTTTTTCTACATGCACATCAAGCGGACATAGTAGTTGAGAGGGTTTTATCTTTGTCCAAAGACCAAAATCTACTCCATTTTTATCCTCTCTCACCATCCATCTCAAAAACATATTAAGTCGTTTACAGCTCGAATTTCTAACTGGTGTAGCGATATGCTTTCGGGTGCGGGTAGGCGCATACTCTAGCGAAAAAAAATAATCATGAAATCCTATCAATGCGTTTTCTACTGAGTGATCTTTCTTTTGCATATGTCTCGAAAAAGCCTCTTCCAAAGAAGAGTGAGTACTATAATGATGTTTGAAAAATTCAATAAAATATAAGGTATCGGTATAGTTAAACGTACGATGTCTGAAATCAGAAAACCGTTTTAAGTCCATTTCAGCATGATTCAAAACAAAATCATGTGGCGAATTGTCCATTAGTTCCATTAATTTTTTTCCACTATTGATGATAGCTTTTCTATTGCCCCATGCTAGCATGGCTATCCAAAAAGCGCTAATTTCAATGTCTTGCTTTAGGGAAAAAGTATGAGGTATAGAAATAGGGTCGTCAGCTATAAAATTTGGTTGCGAATGCTTTATATATGCTTTTTCTAAAATTTCTCGTACAGTCTTATTGACCATAATCTTATCTGTAAGTAGAGCCTGTAGATGGCCACGGACACTGCATAGACATAAATGTATATGATATACTCACGCCCACAAACACAAAATCGTCTTTTTTTCCAGATTCGCCTCGTTGATAGCCTGCTCTTCCAATTTTTTCGCCAAGAACCTCATCGCTTCTATCCGATAATTTTGAAGCTATGCCTCTAGACCCGCCTGGTAAAGATACTGTAGTAGGATAGTTGCCGCTCACATCATCTAAGTAGTCTGTAAATGTTTTTTTAACTGAACCAAAAATGGAAAAATTAAGGTTTCGGTAAACATGAAACTTAAATCCACCTTCGATGGGGATGTGAAAAGCATAAAGCTTATACTTTTCCACTCCTGAGTAACTAGGGTCATTTTGTCCTTCTGTACCCAAGGGTTGAAGAAAATACCACCTTCCATTATATTCTGCTTTGGGATTGAAAAAAAACATGCCTACTCCAGTAGCTAAATACGGAGTAAACCAAAATTTCTTTTTCGTTTTATCAAACTTGAAAAAATTGAATTCAAAGGTGGCAGAAATATCAACTATACTTGATTTGAAAGAAAGGTTTCGTTCTAAGTTTCTTGGAATTTTTGTACCACTATCTTTAAATTCTACTTCTGCATAGCTAATGGCGGCCTTGGTAGCGAAACGAGTATTGATATTGTAGCGGTAAAAAAGCCCTCCGCCTCCTCTCACAAATTTCCAATTAAATTTGGGATTAAGATCGCCAAAATAGTTGCTCACGCCTCCCCAAGCTCCCACTTCATGAAACTGGGCGTAGGCTGAATGCCCCAAAAAGAGAGCTAATATGATGATGACTTTTTTCAAAATAGCGACAAAGATAATCTTTCAACGAAAATGAACCGATTTTGTTGTTTTTATTATCCGTTTAATCTAAAAAAAGTCGCATTAAGCAACGTAGCAAATGAAACCCATAGCAAATATGGCACTAACAAATAGGCCGCTACATGACTAATCTTGTAGAAAACAATTATCGTCAACAAAATAAAAGCCCACAATACCACTATCTCTACCAATGACCATCCTAAAAGATGAAATTTGAAAAACAAAAATGACCAAAAGAAATTCAACGTTATTTGAATAAAAAAAACCGAAAAAGGCAACAAAGAAAAACCTACTTTTTTCCAAACTAAAAATAGAGAGACTCCCATCATACCGTATAACAACGACCACACTGGACCAAAAATCCAATTAGGAGGATTAAAAGATGGTTTTATGAGAGCAGGATACCACTCTTTCAACCCACCTGTAGTGGCTACACCCGACACTGCCCCTACAGTTAAACAACCAAGAACAAACACCACTAACACAATTACATTTTTCATACTTTTAATTATTTTTAAAGATACAGAAACAATTTTTTCAAATCTGTTAAAAAAATGTCGGCTTTTTCGCTTTAGAATTGCTACACTTGTAACATGAACAAAAACTTATTTATAGCCTTTGAAGGTATAGATGGAAGTGGCAAAAGCACACAGCTAAAACTCCTTGCGGAAAGACTAAAAGCTGAGGGACATAAAGTTTATACCACTTTTGAGCCTACAGATAGCCCTATCGGGAAAATGATACGCGATATTTTTAGTCATAAAATGGAAGCCGACCATAGAGTGATAGCAGGACTATTCGTAGCTGATAGACTTCACCATCTTCTCAATAAAACAGATGGCATTCTCAAAAAACTTGAAGAGGGATATACTGTCATTACCGACCGCTATTACTTTTCATCGTATGCATATCATGGCACACATATGGATATGGACTGGGTTATAGATGCTAATTCACAAAGTGCAAACTTGCTTAGACCTGACCTCAATGTTTATATCGATATTTCTCCAGAAATAAGTATGAGCAGAATCACTAAGGGAAGAAGTTCTCTTGAGCTATATGAAACTATCGAAAATCAAAAGAACGTGCGAGATAGATATTTAGAGGCTTTTGACAAGCTAAAAGAGGTAGAGAAAATAAAGTTTATAGACGGAAATCGTGCTGAAAACGAAATATCTGAGGATATATGGCTGGCAATTTCATCCCTATTTAGCTAGATTAATGCCTTCAAAACAGCCTTAAAAAAGAGAAAATGATTCAAAATCAAGTTTTTTTTCTCTATTCCCTTAAATTCCTTATTTTGCGCCTCATTTTTTAGACAAAACGAACTATAAAAACAAAAGTAATATGGCTTTAATAGGCAAATTAAGAGAACGCTCTGGACTTATCATCGGAGCTATTGCAGTGAGTATTTTAGGATTTTTAATTATGGATGCTACCAACAGCCAATCTGG
>JBIKJU010000086.1:0-8031 GCA_044360745.1 Chitinophagales bacterium | reverse complement strand
AACACTCAGCCATTTTAAAAATTTACCCTTCCGAACAACATTAATCTTAAGTTGCCCTAAAGCTAAATCACCTTTTCTTTTAGCAGCATAATCTGAATTTAGTTGGCACAAAATAGTGTCTAATTTCTCTGTAAACTGGCAAATATCATTTGGTAAAGTTTCAAATTCAATAGCCCATTCATGAAAAGTAATTTGGGTATTTGTTTCAAAGTTTGGAGCAATAGTATATTCGGAAATACTACATTCAAAAAAATTGCAACAAATCGTTATGGCTTTATCTGTATTCGCTTGTATGAGTTCCTCGCCTACTACGTTTAAAAAAAGTTTATCTCTACCAGCAAGCTGAAAACGAAAAGGTTGTGTGCTTTTAATTTTTATTCTATCACCTATTTTATATCGAAAGAGCCCTGCATTTGTAGTGATTATTAAATTGTAAATAGATTCCACTTGAGCATTATGTGGCAGTATTACTTTATTCGTTTTAATACATTCTAATTCATAAAAAATACCGTTGTCAAAGTCGAAGGATAAATCATCTTCTGTGGTAGTTTGAAAAGCAAAAAAACCTTCTGAGGCATTATATACATTTCTGTAGTTTACTGACTTTCCAATGAGTTGTTCAAACTGAGTTTTATAAGGCGTAAAATCAACACCTCCATGAGTAATCAGTTCTAAATTTGGCCACACTTCGGCAATCGCATTTTTCCCACTAAGCTCTTTTACTTTTTTTAGTAAGATGAGTATCCAGCTTGGTACACCAGAGATATTTGTTATATTTCCATGGATGCTTGATTTTGCTATTTGTTCTATTTTCTTCTCCCATGAACTTAATTTTGCTACTTCTAACGGAATCGCTTTAAAGTGATTTATCCATCTATCGGTATGAGCATAAAGCAACATAGATACATCTGCTATCTCTACATCTTGATGAAGATCATGCTCGTAAAAATTACCAGTGAGTACAATCCCTTTTCCATAAAAAAAACGACTATTTGGATTTTCATTAAGATAGCAAGAAAGATAATGTTTACCTGTTTTGATATTAGACTCACTTAAACTTTCAACACTTACAGGTATATATTTGCTTACGCCAGCGCTAGTGCCACTCGATTTTGAAAACTTATTTACTTTAGGCCATAGTATTTGTTGTTCACCATTGAGCATTCGCTTTATATAGGGTTCAATTTCTTCATAAGATCTGATGGGCACATGCTTGCAAAATGACTTATAGTCTTCAATTTGACTAAAATTATGCTCATTACCAAATACTGTATTCTTAGTCTTTTTTATCAATGATAGCAGAATATTATGCTGAATTTTTTCTCCACTTTTTTCAGCTTTTATAAACTGTTTATATTGAAAATCGAAATATGATTTTGCAATCCAATCTACCCACTTATTCATAACTATGTATTGGGAATAGCTTTTTTCCTCAGCTCAAAATTCTGTCCCAAATATACCTTACGCACTTGCTCATCATCGGCTAACTCTTGTGCTGTACCTGCTTTTAAAATTTTACCTTCAAATAGCAAATAAGCTCTGTCGGTGATAGAGAGAGTTTCTTGCACATTATGGTCTGTGATCAAAATACCAATGTTTTTTTCTTTTAGTTTGGCTACTATAGACTGTATGTCCTCTACTGCTATGGGATCTATACCCGCAAAAGGCTCATCTAATAAAATAAACTTTGGATCGGTGGCCAAAGCCCTTGCTATTTCTGTTCGTCTTCTTTCTCCACCGCTAAGCACATTTCCCATGTTTTTACGTACTCTATTAAGCCCAAATTCTGCCAACAATGTCTCTAGTCTATCTTTTTGTTCTTTCTTTGAATAGTTTGTGAGTTCTAAAATGGCTGCTATGTTATCTTCTACGGTTAGATGCCTAAATACACTAGCTTCTTGCGGTAAATATCCTACTCCATTTTTAGCTCGCTTATACATAGGCATATCAGTGATAATAGTGTTATCAAGAAAAATATTTCCTTCATTAGGTTTTATTAAGCCTACCACCATATAAAACGAAGTTGTTTTACCCGCGCCATTAGGACCTAATAGCCCCACGATCTCTCCTTGACCTACAGAAAAGGAAACATCATTTACCACTCGTCTTCCTTTGTATATTTTTACTAAATGTTCCGCTTTTAATTCCATACTTTTTTACTAAAAATCAAATCCAAATCCAAGATAATGCAATGGTTTTTGAGACCACTCTCCGCTGTCGAATCCCCATGCCATATCCCATTTTATAAAATATCCTAACAAAGAGGCTCTAAATCCAAAACCTGTCCCAAAAACTGCTGGAGCTTTTACTTTCTCTATTCTTAGCGTAGAGGTTCCATTTTTGTATTCCTCAAAAAAGGTTTGATAGTTTCCTGAAAAAACATCCCATCTTGACCATGCCGCACCGCCATCCATAAACGCTACGATTTGAAAGTTTCTTAGAAACTGATTCCTTACTCTATATCTTGACAAAATAGAAATAATAGGAGCTCTCAATTCAAGATTTAAAGTAGCGGCATTAGAGCCATTTCTTGTATTGCTAACAAATCCTCTTACGGGAGATACTATAGTCTGATATACAAAATTTTTACCTGGTTCTATAGGAGCACCTCCATTATTATCGCCATGGCCTGTGAGATTGCTAACTGCGGGTATAGTAGTAAGTAAATTGTTTTCAGTACCACCTAAATAGTGCATCATATTGGCATTGCCTATAGAGCTGCTAAATGTAGCTCTTATTGCTAAAGTGAGTTGTTTGTAGATGCGTTGATAGTGTCTCGCATCTATTCCAAAAACACCAAAAACTGTATTGTTAAAAGAAGGTAGCCTCCATTTTTCAGATCCCACGTCATACAATTTTGTTGGTATATCTTTATGAATTTCTACAAATGCCTTTGCTCTGGTACCATTTCTGATATTATCCATTACCTCATACGAATTATCAAAAACATATTCAGCTCTTCCTATTGCCCAATGTGTAACTACATCATTTAGAAAAAGTGAATAATTATTTTCAGATTTAAAAACATACCTATCTCCTCTATAAGCCAATGATAGTTTTACTGCATGAAAAACATCAAAAGGATATTTCCATTCTACTTGTAAATAATTCGTTTTTATGCTATAATTCAAGGTGTTATTTCCAGTGATATTTTCAATTGTACCTGGGATAAGTGTATTTGAAGTACCACTCACTGACTGTCTTAAAAATGTCACTTTTTTATCCCATCTTTTTTTCAAGTTTTCATAGGTTAGAAAATATCCTAAATCTCTAAATGAAAAACCTCCTGCACCTAAGGTTGGGAAAAGTAATCCACCATGCACTTTATGATCTTCTAATAAATCTGTTATGCCTAATTTAAATAGAATATTGACAGGTTGAAAGGTGTACTGTAGATTAGCAGCATTGAAAGGTTGATAAGGAGTGATAATAGGGTCGTTGTTAAATTGGGTAATGATTTTGTCCACCAAGAATTTCACAAAGTAAGGTCTAACTTTAGATTGTTTAAATCTATATCCTGTGCTTTGCTCATTATCTTCTATTGGGTTTGAAGGCGTTTCATTTACTATAGTTTGAGGCAAGCTAAGGATACTGTCTAAGGCAGGAAGAGTTTGATAAAAATCAAATTCAGTCTGAAAATCATAAGGAGCTGCAACTTTCTTAGGTGTATTATTTTCATCAATAACGATCATTTCACTTACGATAGGCTGTTGTTTTGGAGGTGATGTTCCTGTAGTTAAAGTTGTTTTTTTGTTATTTACACGAACTGTTTCATAAAAGCTAAACTTACTATTGTCAACAGATGTATCGAGCTTAAACTTGTAGAATGCAACTTTACCCTCATTTCGAGTTTGTATAATGGCTAAGTTCTTTTTTGGGTCAAATTCTAAAGCCTCAATGTCATAAGCAAAATTAGTCAATTGATGGTTTTTACCTTTAGTTTTAAAAACCTCTGTTCTTATAGTAGAGTCTACTTTAAATTCGGAAGTATCAAGTATGGATAAATAATCATAGTCTTCTGGGAAGGTCACCATTTCTTGATCTCCATATTCTTTATTTGATAAGTAGTAGGTTAAATTATGATGATCGAAAACAGTTTCTAGTTCTCCAGTATGGATATTCATAATACCGTTCTTATCACTTAAAAATTGATACTTGTTTGCGGAAAATGGCTTTGGATTTCGCTCATCAATAGTAGGTGTATTGGTGATTTGATAAAGTTGGCTCCTGTCTACATCAAAATAGAATATGTCTTTTATTTTTGAAAAAACTTGATTTTCATAACGCTCTTTTATGAGTGTATCAGACACCCTGTTACTAGCAAAAATCACGCCATTAAAATCTTCAATATTACAATATGAGGGGTCTATATCGTCAAAATAGTCATCCGTAATCTGTGTGACAGTAGTAGAATTTAGTTTATAAATAAAAATATCACTTTGCCCTTTTTGAATAGCTGACATTACTACAGACTTCCCATCTGGGGCATAGCTAAAGCTTGTTACTTTTTGAAATTTTTCGATTCTAGCTTTTTCACTTTTTCCATCTTCTATGTTATAATGCAAAAATCGATTTACTGCTCGTTTATTGTAGATTATACTTAGTTTATCACCTTTTGGGGTAAATGCTAATAGCGGCAGCTGACGATCAGTCCAAAGAGTTTTAGTTTGCCATCCGTATTTAAAAATTACTTTGTTTTTGTTAGTTTCTGATTCTAATAAATGAATAAATACTTTCCCGTTTCTGTTCGCTGCATACGCAATATATTTTCCTCCATTGCTGATCACAGGTTGGTAATAATCAGTTTCAAATTTTTTGCTAAATTCAACATTGTCTTTTTCTCTAGGAGGTATTGTATATTGAGCTTCTTGTGCAAATCGCTTAGAATAGTATTCATACCATTGCGCCAACAAGTCTTTTGTGTTTAGTCCAAGTGCGAACTGAAACCCATAATCTGTACTTCTATTTAGTCGAGTAAGGTATATTGCATTTGTTACGGCCAATTTACCGTAGCGCTCAGCTATATAATGCCAAACGGAATGTCCTACATTTATTTTCTCATCATCACTAAGTTTATATACACTGGCATATCGCTTGCTCAGTATGCCATCTCGCAATATGTTTTCATCTTCAGCAGACCATTGTTTAGATAAATATTTTGTAAGCCCTTCATTATACCAATCAGGAATATTTTTATAAAAACGAGTAGCTCTATTTCTACCAGATAATGCCCTTAATCCCATCACTCGTGCTATTCCTGCTCTTATCTGTTCATCTAGGTGGGCATGATCTCCATTAAAGTAAATAAATATTTTATCATTTGGCAAACGCGCCTCTCCGCCTTGATTTTGGTCGGGATTATAGATGCCTATGTTTGTCTGATTAAGATCTTCGAGAGTATTATAAACTATGATGTCTGTTTTGCCTTTTACTTTCACATCAAGTTTAGCAGATAATTCTTCATAAAAATCTTCACAATGTTTTACGACATATTTACCTATGTCTTGACCTCCTTGATAAAAGTAAATCGTAAAATGATCAGCGCTGTAGTATGAGAAATTAAAGTCTTTATATTGGACTCTATTTTGTCCATATGGAGTATTGGGCACTTGTGCTAAAGCTTCATTGTTTTCAAAAAGCAAAAGTGAAAGAGACGCTACAGCTAAAAAATGGTATTTCTTAAACATTCTATTCGATAAATATAAAACTAAACTTTATAAAACATTGTTTTGGCAAAAATCTTTATGTTTTTTAAAAGAATAACTTGTTTTAGTGACTATGTTCTCTTTTAAATTTTCTACCTTTGAGTCTTTTTTTTGTTTGAAATATGTATTCTATTTGTTGTATTGCATCTTTTCCTTTCTTGAAATTACTGCTCAACAATCAATCTCACTATCTGGTAAAGTCATAGAAACTTCTAATCCAGTTCCTTTTGCATCTGTAGTTGTCTACACTTTAGATTCTGCTTTTGTAGCTGGAACAGCTACTGATTTGGAAGGTGTTTTTGAAGTATCAAAACTCCAAAAGAGTCGTTATTTACTCAAAGTATCAGCGTTAGGATATAAAGCAGTTTTTAAAGTATTGAATTTAGAAAATGGAAGCCTAAATTTAGGAGTTATTCAGATTTCTGCTGACGAAAAATCCCTGATTGAAGTAGCTGTCACTGGTACTAAAAAGGTTTATACTAAAGATGCAGAAAAGGCGACTTTTAATGTTGCTCTAAGTCCTACTCATCAGATAGGTACAGCTGATAATGTATTACAAAATCTACCCGGTATTACTGTAGATCAAAATGGTAATATATCTATGCAGGGAAAGCAAGGGGTGATAGTATTAGTAGATGGCAAAAATAATCCGATGGCCTCCGTTAATCTGAATGCTTTTTTGAAATCTATACCAGCCAATGCTATTGAAAGTATAGAGTTAATCACTAATCCCTCAGCTAAATATCAGGCAGAAGGGAATGCAGGAATCATCAATATAAAACTAAAGAAGGGTAGAGCTGATGGTTTTAATGCAAGTATTACTGCGAGTTATGGTACTATAGCCCGTACAAACAACAATGTAGTATTAAACTATAGAAAAAACAAGATTAATCTATTTGGAACTTACGCATATAGTTATGTTCAGAACCAAACTCGATTTATTGACAGTAGAGATATTTTTCTAAAAGACACAAGCTATTATTATATGAATAGCCCATCAGATGACGTTAATCAAAATCACAATGCGAAAGCTGGATTTGATTTTTTTATAAATCCTAAAAATACGTTTACTTATACTACTAATTTCAATTGGTCTCTACAGCGCTCTCAAACTAATTCTTATTCAGATTTTAAAGATAATTTTCGTTCAGTTATACATGATTATAGCTCAGATGTGCAAAATAAGGAGAACTTTTATACCATCACTAATGATTTGTCTTACCAAAAAACATATGACACTTCTGAGCGTGCTTTCAGTATGAGCCTCACACATACTTTTTTAAAAGCCAACGAAACTAAATTATTGGATTCTAGAGCCAGAGACGGTTTCGGCACTTTTGATCCTTTAGAGAGCTTAAATAGAAATACCTATATCAACAAGCATATTCATAACGTTATTATTCAGTTAGACTATATTCAGCCTTTAAAAGCTAAAGGACAAAAGATAGAAACAGGGCTCAGAAATGAAACCACTTTAAATAAAAATGTATTCGATGTTTTTACAGTTAATAATCAAACAGAGATTAAGGATTCACTGTTAAGCAATAGCTTTGATTACATTGAAAATGTAAATGCCTTTTACGCTACTTGGAATGCGCTTTTCAAAGAACAGTATGCCGTAAATGCTGGCTTGAGAATGGAATACACATTTATAAAGTCAAATGACAGTAATGTAGAACGAAATTATGTGAGTTTTTTTCCATCTCTTTCGCTTGGGTATTATATTAATGACAATCATTCTATCACTATGGCTTACTCTAGGCGACTAGATAGACCTAGTTTTCAGCAAATTAATAATGCTGTTATATTTTTTGATCAATACTCTACTTGGCAAGGAAATCCTTATTTACAACCAGCTTTCTTTAATCAGATTTCTCTCAACTATCAAGGTATGGTTAAGAAACACATTTTCAATGTAGAACTTGGTGGTAATTTTACAAATGACGAGTATACAGAGTCATTGCTTCTCGATACCATCTCACGTTTATCAAGAGGAGGTGTAGTTAATGGTTCGGCTGGCAAGCAAGTCTATCTTCAACTTTACACTAAATTTACGATTACTAAATGGTGGGAGCTACAAACAAATCATAATTTGATGTATTCTTATTATAGTTTTTTAGAAGGGTATAATAGGGCACCTATGCAGGGCGTGAGTTATAATCTTTGGGTAAGCAATGTATTTCAATTTTGGAAAACGATGAGTCTTGATATCAATGGTTGGTTTAATGTTGGTGGAGTTTCATTTCAAGGTCGATCAAAAGCCGTAGGAGTTTTAAATGCAGCTATTCGAAAGAGTTTCCTAAAAGAAAACAACTTAGTGGTGGCT
>JBIKJU010000085.1:0-8047 GCA_044360745.1 Chitinophagales bacterium | reverse complement strand
GCGGCGATGCCGATCGTTGATCGAAGCGGTTCGCGGTAACTTTATGTTATGGCGATAGGAAACAAAAAAAGCGGGGGCAATTGCCCCCGCTTCCGTGTTTATGTATCGACTAAGCGATCGGCTTAGTGATCGCGATAAGGACGACGTCCACCGCCGCCTCCGCCACCACCACCGCCACCGCCACCAGGAATACCTATAGACGGGGGAGTATTGGCTCTTTTGGCTGGTAGCTTATTTTATGGTTACAAAAAGTTCATAAAAAAATAATCATTCATGTAAAACCGCAGATTTATCTGCGGTTTTTTTTATTTTGCAATAGTTTAAAATTAGAATGAATGAAGAATGTAGTGTATTTATTTTTTGCAATGCTTTTCTTAGCTTCATGTCAGCGCGATAGATGTCAAGATATTGTGTGTGGCCCAAACCAAATTTGTTTGGCAGGATCTTGCGTGTGTGCTGATGGCTTTGAAGGGTCAGACTGTGCTACTCGATCTGCATCAAAATATATTGGTAATTATGTAGCGTCTGAGTTTTGTCAAAATGGGGGTGGAAATGCGAGCTATTTCCCATTTATCCAACACCAATCGTCTAATCCCGCACGCTTAGAAATTGGCAATTTTTTGAATAACTACACCATAGTAGCATTTATCAGAGCAGATGCTGGAAACACTGGAAATAATATAGAAATACCCGAGCAGCAGTTAGGTGGCTCAGGTACAATTTATGGTCAAGGTGTTTTACAGTTTGTGCCGACTACTCCAGGAGGTCCAGTTCAGCAGCGATTGACACTTAATCTAGAGTACACACTCAATTTTCAAAACTTAGCTTGCACGCATACTTTCTTTAGGCAGTAATTTTTTATCGTTGTTCATTTCTTTATAGCTTAATATTTGAGCTTTCGATTATTTTCACACCCTATGACAGATTTTTTAGATGAATTGAATGATATACAACGGGAGGCTGTTTTGCAATCTGAAGGACCTGTGATGATCGTAGCTGGACCAGGCTCAGGTAAAACTAGAGTACTTACTTATCGCATTGCACATCTTTTGAAACAGGGGGCGAGTCCGTTTTCAATACTCTCGCTCACTTTTACCAATAAGGCAGCAGAGTCTATGCGAAATAGAATAGAGTCTATACAAGGTACAAATGCTCGCTCTCTTTTTATGGGAACCTTTCACTCTATTTTTGCACGAATTTTGAGAGTAGATGCTCAAGTAATTGGCTATCCATCAAATTTTACAATTTATGATACAGAAGATTCTAAATCCGTTATTAAATCTATCATTAAGGAATTGCAACTGGATGATAAGATTTATAAACCTTCCACTATCCAATGGCGGATATCAGCATGCAAAAACGCTTTGATTTTTCCAGAAGATTATGCATCTATGCCAGAGTTGGCAAGCGAAGACAAAGCCTCTAGAAGACCACAAACAAGTGAGATTTATCGTTTATACTGCGAGAGATGTTTTAAATCTGGCGCTATGGATTTTGATGATTTGTTGCTAAAAACGTATGAACTCATCAAACATCATCCCGATATTTTATACAAGTATCAGCATAAGTTTAAGTACGTTTTGATAGACGAGTTTCAAGATACAAATCAACTACAATACGCTATTATAAAAAAAATAGCAGATGTATATCAAAACATTACAGTGGTGGGCGATGATGCACAAAGTATTTATGCGTTTAGAGGGGCCACAATAGACAATATTTTAAATTTTGAAAAGGATTATCCCGATCTCAAAGTATTTAAACTTGAGCAAAATTATCGCTCTACTCAAACTATTGTAAAAGCAGCAAATGAGTTGATTCACAAAAATAAGAATCAAATTAAAAAAGAAATCTGGACATCAAACAACAAAGGAGAGCTTATCAAAGTAGTGAAGTTAGCTTCTGATAACGATGAGGGGCGATGGGTAGCTGATAGTATCATGGAGCTAAAGCTTAGAGAGCATAATAAAAATCAAGATTTTGCTATTCTATATCGCACCAACGCTCAATCTCGTGCTTTTGAGGAGTCGCTTCGAAAACATAATATATCGTATAAGATTTACGGAGGCATGTCATTTTATCAGCGAAAAGAAATCAAAGATTTTTTAGCGTATATAAAACTTACGATAAACCCATATGATGAAGAGGCTTTTAAGCGCGTCATTAATTATCCTACTCGTGGAATAGGACAAACAACTATTGATAAAATTTTTATTTATGCTGCTAATCAAGGCAAACGGGTATGGGATGTAGTGACTACTATTCATCAATATGATTTCCCAACTCGTGCCAAGCAATTGATTGCAGATTTTGCGATGATGATTCAATCTTTTTCGGCTTTGTCTTCACAAAAAAATGCTTTTGATTTAGCAACACATATCGGACAAACTACCAAGTTAATAGCAGATTTGTATCATGACAAAACGTTAGAAGGAATAGCTCGCTATGAAAATATTCAAGAGCTACTCAATGGTATAAAGGAATTTGTAGAAGATGATCAAATAGTGGATGATGATGTACTCACTGACGACAGAGGTTTGGGGACTTACTTGCAAAATATTAGCTTGCTTACTGGTGAGGAAAAAAATGATAATCCTGATGCTGTAAAATTAATGACCACTCATGCTGCTAAGGGATTAGAATTTCCTGTGGTCTATATTGTAGGTATGGAAGAGGGTTTATTTCCTTCATCGCAGTCTCTCTATTCTTTAGAAGATTTAGAGGAGGAAAGGAGACTTTTTTATGTGGCAATTACTAGAGCAGAATCAAAACTATTTATTACTCATGCAACCTCTCGATACAAGTTTGGTACGATTAACTATGCCGATGCATCTCGATTCATCAAAGAGTTGCCAGATACTATTTTAGATACTATAGGAAGTAGTAATCAGGTAAAACAAAGCTCAACACCTAATGTTAACGAACGAGAAAGTTTAGCCAGTAGCTTTGGTAAAATATTGACCAAAACGGCACAGAAGGCACCCGTAAGGAGTAATTCAGACCCTTTTGTACCTGATGATGTGTCGGAGCTGCAAAATGGCGCAGAAGTGATACATGAGAAGTTTGGTGAAGGTAAGGTTATTTTCATAGAAGGGAGTTCATTTAACAGAATTGCAACTATTTTCTTCCCAAATTTTGGAGAAAAGAAAATAATGCTCAAATTTGCCAAACTAAAGATCGTAAAACATCCATCATAATTTTTTGACAATCATCCCACCCATTGTTTCAAAAAATAGTTTTACATCTTGATTTTATTTCATTTTTTAAACACTAAAAGATACACCAAGAGTATGGATTATAATACCGTAAGAGAACGATTAATATTAAAAGAATATGGACGACATTTGCATCGAATAGTTGAGAATTGTATGCGAATAGATGACAGAGAAAGGCGAAGCCAAATAGCTAAAGATGCAGTAGAGCTCATGGCTCAGCTAAACCCCTCCATAAAAACTGCAGAAGACTATAGAATGAAACTTTGGGATCATTTATTTATTATCTCAGATTTTAAACTCGATGTAGATTCTCCATACCCTCAGCCATCTAAGGAGTCATTGTCCCAAAAACCAGACCCTCTGCCTTATCCGCAAGGTGCTATTAAGCATAAGCATTATGGAAAGAACATAGAAGCGCTTGTCAATAAAGCCATAGCAGAGCCAGACTTAGAAAAGCGTCAAGCCTTTGCTCAAACCATTGGCAACTGTATGAAGCTAGTGTATCAAAACTGGACTCGAGAAAACAATAATGATGATAACATCAAAAATGATTTACGTATTTTGTCAAATGGGGCATTGCAATTGAGTTCAGAAGATAATATTAGTGAGCTAACAAAAGGGAATAAATTTAGGACTGGTGATGCTTTACCTAGAAACAATGGCCACCGACCAAATAATAAATTTCGAAATAAGAAGTTTAAAAATCGGAAGTAAAATTTGAAGTATAAACCATGATTTTTGTAAGAAAGACATTACCTATTTTATTGATTGCATTTTTTGTAAGTGTGATTTTACGGCTACCTCAGTTAAATAGGCCGCTTTCCAAACATCATGAGTTTTGTACAGCTGTATCGCTAAATATTATTCAAAATTGGTGGGATAATGGGATAGAAAATGTTGGCTATGCTCCAGCTACTAATTTTCCAAACAAAGCAGATAAGTTCATTAATAATTTTGCAAATGCCACTGGCAAAATTGTAGATAAAAATGGTAATTTTTATTATGTTTCTCATCCGCCATTTGCTTATTATTTACCCTATTATTTTTTTAAGTTGATAGGTGTGAGACCCGAAGTTATTCATATTCAGTTGTTTAATTTTGGATTGCATTTTTTGACGGCATTGTTTGTTTATTTTACGTTATCACTACTTAGTTTTAATAGTCCCAGATCTATTTTACATATCCCCTCTTTTGTAGCTTTTTTATTTTTTTTGTTTGCTCCTGCTACACTCTGGTTCCAAGGTAATGTATACATGAGTGATATGGCTGTGCAAGCTCCGTTTGTGATAGGCGTATATATAGCTCTAAAGATGATAATCAGGCGTAAATTTTTTGTGACAAAGTATATTTTATTCTATGCTCTCATTTTGTTTTTGATGATATACACTTCATGGTTAGGGTTATTTTTTGCTCTTGCAATTTTTCTTTATTCTCTTTTGCATGTGAAAGAAATTAAAGGTTTTAGAGTTCTTATTTGGACAACTATCATTGTCGCTATTATAGCATTGCGGCTTATTTTTTATCAGTACTCCAATATAGCTGGAGCTGAGGCCTATCTTAGCGAACTTTTTAATCGATATCTTATTAGGGGCAGTTTAGGCGATATTCAAAATGGTGTTTTTGCTTTTATCTATTCTTATTTTATTTTTTTCAAAAATTTGCTCTATAACTATACAGTTAATTATATTGTATTTTTTCTAATCATTTTTGGATTTATTTATGTTGTGTTTTCTAAAAACAAACTAAAGATTACATTTTCAGAGAATGGCTATCGTTTTATTTGGATATCTCTCTTGCCTATAGGGTTGTTGCATGTTTTATTTTTAAACTATTCTGAGCACGATTTTACTGTGCTTTATGCTTCTCTTTTTTTAAGTGTATTGATGGGCGTCTTCTATGATAAAATTAAGAAATCGGGAGCGGTTGCACTTACAAAGCTTAATGTTGCTTATTCAATAGCGTTAGTATTATTGATGCTTCATTTTACGTTTTCAAATCTACCTGGGAAAGCAAATTATAAAGGTGACATATATAGCTTGGATAAAGCTAAGGCTGACTTTATTAGTGCAAATTCAGATACTTCGGAGGTGTTATTTATGTATGAAAAACCAGAACCTCAGCTGATTTTTTACGCTAAACGAAATATTAAAGTAGTGAAATCTGAGGAAGAAGCAATTGCTTTTTTAAATCTTCGAAAAATTGAAAAGGGTAGATTGTTTGATTTTTCAGGTCGACAGCCTTCATTTCAAATGCTAAGCATAGATTAATCAACCATTTCCTATTTCTAAAAAATTATTATTTTCACAAAAAATAAAGCTATGTCATTAAATACTATACCATTAGTAGATTTGAATCATTTTGTAAACGGTGATGCTCAAGCCAAACAAGAATTTGTAGAACAGCTTGGAAGAGCATTTGAAGATATAGGATTTGTATCAGTTAAAAACCATCGAGTACCACAAGAATTGATAGATAGTTTTTATAATCTTGTAGAGCAATTTTTTGGATTAACAACCGATGTGAAAAGATCGTATGAAGTGCCAGAATATGCAGGGCAAAGAGGTTACACTTCCTTTGGTAGGGAGCATGCCAAAGGAAGCGATGCCCCAGATTTAAAAGAGTTTTGGCAAATAGGTCAAGTAGTAGAAGGTGAAAATTTACCAATAGAACATTATCCAGATAATATAAAAGTTAGTGAATTGCCATCATTTCATGATTTAGGATTTCAGTTGTATAAATCTTTTGAAAACTCTGGTAGAGAATTATTAAGAGCAATTGCAATACATTTAGGGATAGGTGAAAATTATTTTGATAAGTATATTCATAATGGTAATTCTATTTTGAGAGCAATTCATTATCCTCCAATCACTCAAGAACCCAAAAGTGCTATAAGAGCTGAAGCGCATGAAGATATCAATCTCATTACCTTGTTAGTAGGAGCATCAGCTGATGGATTACAGCTTTTAAGCAAACAAAATGAGTGGTTGAATATTTCTTCACCAGAGGGTTGTATAGTGGTGAATGTAGGCGATATGCTTCAGCGACTCACAAATAATAAACTAAGGTCAACTACTCACCGAGTAGTAAATCCACCCAAAGAAAAATGGCATACTCATAGGTATTCAATACCATTTTTCTTGCATCCACGCTCAGAAATGAGACTTGACTGTTTAGGCTCATGCATAACTGAACAAACGCCAATAGCATATGAACATGTTAGTGCTGGAGAATATCTTGATGAGCGATTAAGAGAAATTGGTCTTAAAAAATAGACTTTTAGTTGTTAATTTGCTATAATGAGTTTTTAGTAGCGTATCATAAATTTATCTTTAAACTCTATCATGCGATTATTTCTTTTTTCATTTTTATCACTATTCTTTTTTGCATCTGCAAAAAGTCAACTTAATTTTGAATACACCGAAGGAAAAATTTTGCTTAAAGGACAAATTGTCGATATGCAATCGAAGATTACTTTGCCATCAGCTTCAATAGTAGTAATTAATAGAAAAAAAGGTTTGTCGGCAGATGCAAACGGTGCTTTTCAGATTTATGTTTATCTAACAGATACTTTACGGTTTTCATATACTGGTTATATTCCTAAAGAAATACCTGTAAGTGGTATTCCTGAGGAAATGCGATATACTATTAAAATCGAAATTATAAAAGATTTTTATAAATTAAAAGAAGTTACTGTATTGCCCTACAGCAACAAGGAGGAGTTCGCAAAAGCTTTTATAAAAGGAGAGGGAATGCAAGGTAATGTTCTCGTTCCTGGTATAGCGCCACCAAAATATTTGCACAAAGAAAAATCTAAGATTTTTAATCCTATATCAAGTATCTACGATAGGATAAAACGCAATAAGCGAGCAGCAAACCCTGATTTTAAACCCTGATGATATAAGAGATCTTCTGATTTTTTATTAGGATTATGAATTAGTTAACTTATAATACGATGGTAAGGTTTGCAATTTAATTTATCTGCTCAGGTCACTTCAATTGATTCAAGACTATGAAGTCTTAATGACTTAGTTTTCTACTTTTGTGGATATCTTCTGGTCTTGATCCATATCCTACATTTTTATATTTCAATGTTTCATAAACAAGTGCTAAAGATTTATGCTCCAAGTATTGTTCTTTTTAAAAACCTATTTCGTGCATGGCTCGGATTTAGGCCTCTGGAAAACCTTCAGACTTTAACGTTTTTTTTATTCTATTAATAAAATTTTAGCGTTTCGGATTTTGTGTTCTTTGGCTTGCAGCAACTTAAACCAAGGGTTAGTGTATCCTTTGCTTTTCTTGGATGTATGCCCTTTTTTACACATAATTTCATAGCGTTTTTGTTGTATTGCTCTACATCTTGAAAATATGTGTTTAAAAATAAATGGTTATGATATTGATAGTCTATGCTATCTGATATAACATAGACTATTTCTTTAGAATTTAGCTTTCTGTATTATTTTGCCAAAAAACTAAAAACAGCCACCCTAAAACAACTAACACTAACAGCAAAAAAATACTGAGAACAATACTTTTTTTGCTTTTGGGTTTTATTTCATCGTTCATAAAATCATTTTTAAATTTTTACAATGCCTTTTTCTTCGCGTCATATTCAAATATAACCTGCAACATGGTTTTACCAACGGCAGCCAATGTTTCTTTTGAAATCCAAGTCATATCATCTCTGTGAGTATGCCAGTGATCTCCAAAGCCACTATGATTTGTAAAATGAATGACATCTATAGAAGGGATTTGTCTACCCCTAATTACATAAAGATGATCATCTGTAACAGCACCTGCCAATTGATTTGAAAACAAATGACTATAACCTAATC
>JBIKJU010000084.1:0-8061 GCA_044360745.1 Chitinophagales bacterium | reverse complement strand
AGACTAAGGCTATCAAACCAGGTGCTTGATGAAATCAATAAGCATTTTGAAGGTATCGTTTTTGAAAATTTAGTGCATAGAAATACCCGATTAGGTGAGGCTCCAAGTTTTGGCAAACCAGCAATTATGTATGATGCTGATAGTAAGGGAGCGCAAAATTATATGGCAGTAGCTAGGGAGCTTTTACATAGAAATAATGCTACTGAATTGACTGAAGAAGAAAAACAATTTAAAATAGGAGAGGATGCTGGAGAATAAAAAGAAAAATGTATTGGGAAGAGGACTAGGTGCTCTTCTAAGCGAAGACAAACAATCTAATTCTGAAATAGGTACAAAATCTATTGCCAACCAAGCGGGTGTGGTGATTTATTTGCCATTAGAACAAATCGAGGTCAACCCGTTTCAACCACGTACTACTTTTGATGTAGATAATCTCAATGATTTAGCTGAATCTATCAAGATACATGGTGTGATACAACCTATCACAGTTCGTAAGATTGAAAACAATAAATACCAGCTTATAGCTGGAGAGCGAAGACTTAGAGCATCTAAAATAGCTGGCAAAAAAGAGATACCTGCCTATGTGCGATCAGCATCCGATCAAGAATCTATAGAGATAGCCCTCATCGAAAACATACAGCGTGAGGACCTAAATTCTCTAGAAATAGCCATCAATTACAAACGCTTGATGGACGAGTGCGATCTCACTCAAGAAAAACTTTCTGAACGAGTAGGGAAAAATAGAAGTACTGTAACTAACTTTTTGAGATTGCTCAAACTTCCCCCAGATATACAAGCTGCGCTAAAAGACAATACAATAAGCATGGGACATGCAAAAGCTTTGCTTGGAATAGACCATCTTCAAACTTTGCTAAGTATCTTCAAAGAAACTGTGGAGAAAAATTTATCTGTTCGACAAACCGAAGAACTTGTAAAAAGTGTAAGTGCTAAACCTAAAAAAATACAAGAGGCCGCAAAAAAATCAGCCTCAGATGTCTTCTTAAGGAAACTACAAGATGAGATAGGCTCTTCACTTGCTACAAAGGTCAATATCATACGGACTAGAGAAGGAAAGGGAGAAATTGCTATCAAGTTTTATAGTGATGACGATCTCAATAGACTCAGCGAAATTTTAAAAAAAATATAATCTGCCGAAGTGATAGCTCCGCTTATTTTTAGGAAATTATTGCTGATAGGTAGCATAGTTTTTTTTTATCAATTATCACATGCCCAAGAACTAAATGATACAATCTCTAATCCAAGCCAAAAACAAAGGGGATTTAAGGCCTCTATAGATGCAGATACATCTACAACTCCTTTTATAGCAATATCGGATACTATGTTTGCAGATACATCATCTAGTTCTCAAAAGGTGGTATCAAAAGAAAAAAAACATAATCCTAAAAAAGCTGTTTGGATGTCGGCAGTTTTGCCAGGACTAGGGCAAGCTTACAATAAAAAATACTGGAAAATTCCCATATTTTACGCAGGTTTGGGTGGAATTGGATATGCTGTTTATTATACTTCATCAAATTTTATACAAGCTAGAGATGCTTATCGCCTTCAAGTAGATAACGACCCTAAAACCATCGGCACATATCAAGGATTTACTGATGCTAATACATTGAAAGCACAGAGAGATTTTCATAACAGAAATCTAACTATATCGTCTATATGCTTAGTGGTTTGGTATAGTCTAAATTTGATAGATGCCGCAGTAGATGCACATCTTTTTAATTTTGATATGAAAGATGACTTAAGTTTAGAATGGGGGCCTCATATCCAAACACCACAGCCATACTCCCCTGTGGCTCAAAGCTATGGATTGCGCTTTGCGATTAAGTTTAAAAATTGATTTCATTTTTTTCCTTTAGTAGCATCTAAAGTTCCCTTGACAGCATCTACAATAGACTTAATAATTTTTACGATAGCTTCTGCAATTGCTTTCCTTATATCAATTTATTTTTTTGAAAAGTAATGAAAAAATCTTGGAATAGTTTCTATGCCTTTATAAAAATTAAAAAGTCCATAATGTTCGTTGGGTGAATGAATGGCATCAGAATCAAGACCAAAACCAAGTAGCACTGATGACGTGCCTAAAACTCTTTCAAACATTGTCACTATAGGAATACTACCACCCGTTCGCAGGGGTATAGGTGTTTTCCCATATGTCTGTAAGATAGCTTGCTCAGCTGCTTTATAAGCAGGAGAATCAATAGAAGTAACTGCTGCCTCTCCTCCATGATGAGGCGTGACTTTTACTTTTATATAGGCTGGAGCTAATTTCTCAAAATGATGTTGAAATAATTCAGTAATCTCATGATGTTTTTGATTAGGCACTAATCGCATACTAATTTTTGCAAATGCCTTGGATGGTAACACCGTCTTTGCTCCCTCTCCAATATATCCTCCCCATATACCATTTACATCAAGAGTGGGTCGAATCGAGACTCTTTCTAAAACAGAATAATCCTTTTCTCCATACACTTCGTTGATTTCCAAATCTGCTTTATATTGCTCTATATCAAATGGAGCCTGAGCTGTAGCTAAACGTTCAGCATCCGATACATTTTCTACTTTATCATAAAATCCAGGAATATTAACCATCATATTTTCATCATGAAGCGAAGAAATCATCTCACATAATATATTGATAGGATTAGCTACTGCACCCCCATACACACCACTATGCAAATCTCTATTAGGACCAGTAACTTCTACTTCTACATAGCTCAACCCTCTCAATCCTGTAGTAATAGATGGATGTTCGTTTGAAATCATAGAAGTATCAGAGATCAACACCACATCACATTTCAATTTAGAGGCATTAGCTACTACATAACTTTCGAGGTTTGTGGAGCCTACTTCCTCCTCCCCTTCTATCATAAACTTAATATTACAAGGCAAGGTCTCAGTTTGCATCATAAGTTCAAATGCTTTGATATGCATATACATTTGTCCTTTATCATCTGCGCTACCTCGGGCATATATTTTTCCATCTTTTATTACTGGCTCAAAAGGAGGCGAATGCCATAAATTTATTGGATCTGCAGGCTGTACATCATAATGACCGTAACATAAAACAGTAGGTAAGCTTGGGTCAATAATTTTCTCACCATATACCACAGGATATCCTGCTGTCTGACATATTTCTACTTTGTCAGCACCAGCTGAAATGAGCTTTGTTTTAATATAATCAGCAGCTTTAAAAACTTCAGCTTTGTAGTTTGGGTCTGCGCTAACAGATGGTATTTTAAGTAAATCAATTAACTCACTTAAAAAACGATCCTTGTTTAAATTTAAAAATTGAGATTGGTTTTCCATATAAAAAGTAGATTGGTTTTAGAGATAGAATAACGATGCACAACGATAGCATATTTTATATCAAAAAAACAATTTTGAAATATGTATTTTTTTGTAGGTTTGGGAAAAGTAAATAAATGGCAAAGCAAAAACTAAGTAAAGCGGGTAGCTCTGCTAATCAAGCTTCTGTAAGCTCGTCCCCTTCTTTTTTTAAAAAAAATCAGACATACTTTCATATCGGTTTTATAGCAATAGTATTTTATCTAATCTACAGCTGGATATATAATCCGGAATTTGTAGATTTAAATGGTGATAACTTTGCATATTATGTTTTAGGAAAAGTACTTTCAGAGGGAAAGGGATACATTAACGTATCATCTGTGATACCACTCCCGCAAACCCACTTCCCTCCTGGATTTCCTGTTATTATTGCTGCTTGCATAAAACTTTTTAATGCAGATATGAATGGAATAAGTGTTTTGAATGGATTATTCTACTTTATATCAATCGTTATCTTTTACTTTACGATGAATAAGATTCAGCCATCCAGAAGTTTATCATTTGTAGTAAGCATTTTTTTAGTTTTCAATGTTTTGCTCTTAGGTAGTGCTATGGTATGCATGAGTGAAATTCCATTTATTTTATTTAGTACAATAGGAGTTTTCTTTTTAGTTCGCTCGTCGTCTACTGACAAACTTTATTGGCAAATTGTATTAGCTGCTTTATTTTTTGCAGCAAGTTACTATACCCGATCTATTGGTATTGGATTATTTGGTGCATTAGTGATTTACTTACTTTTTTCAAAAAGATGGATTGATTTTGGAGTAGCAATAGGGACTTACGTTATTGCTGTGATACCTTGGGTACTTAGAGGTAAAAGCACTGGAGGGTCTTACTCAGGTCAATTTATGCAAGTAAATCCTTATAAACCTGAACTAGGAAACTTAACCCTCACTACTTTTATCGAACGAATTCAAAACAATTTAGTTAGATATCTATCGCTTGATATACCAAAAAGTGTATTTAATCTTGATCCTCCATCTGAGGTGACACCGACTTCATTTTGGTTGATAGGAATTGGAGTTATCATTTTAGCATTTTGGGGTATTTACAAGCTCAAAGATTTTAAAATGTTTTTTATTGCTTATTTGTTAGCCGTGGGTGGGATATTGTTAGTATGGCCAGATGCTTTTGGTGGCCTTCGTTTTATTGAATCTGTATTACCTATATTGTTATTTCTATTGGCATTTGGAATCACTCAGTTAATCAATTTAGGATTTCAAAAATTAAGTTTAAATTTTAGTCCGTATTGGTTGTTAATAGCTCTAATATTTAGTATTGGTGGGCTAGAGGAATTAAAAGAATATTTTAATAGACCCCTTCAAGCCAACTATCGAAACTATTTTGAATTAGCCAAATGGGCTAAAGCAAATACCCCTCCAGACGCTGTTTTCAGTGCTCGAAAGCCTGATATGTTTCGTTTGTATTCTGAACGATTAACAATTGGCGATAAGCCATCGCTGAATGATACTGTGGTGTTAGATTTCTTTAGAGAAAATGGCGTAGATTATGTAGTTTTAGAACAACTTGGATTTTCGTCTACCGCAAAATATCTCTACCCAGCTATTCAAAAAAATCCAGATAAGTTTCCTGTAGTCTCTCAGCTACCCAATCCTGATACTTATATTCTTAAATTTATAGAGGGAGATAGATAACTATAAAATGAAAATAATTGAGCACTATTCTCTTCTTAACGATAATACATTTAAAATAAATGTAGATGCCAAATATTTTGTAGAAATTGAAAATGTAGATGAGTTTTATAATCTCAGAGAATCTTCAGTATACAAAGATAATGAGCATTTGATCTTAGGTGGGGGAAGTAATGTTTTACTTACTAAAAATATTGATGCCTTAGTCATAAAAGTAAAGCTAAAAGGCATAAAAATAGTAGAGGAAAATGAGCAACATGCATGGGTGAATGTTGCTGCTGGAGAAGTCTGGCACGACTTTGTAATATGGTGTTTAGACCATAATTTAGGAGGTGTAGAAAACCTATCACTTATACCTGGATATGTAGGAGCCTCACCAATGCAAAATATAGGTGCATATGGAGTTGAAGTAAAAGATATTTGTAGTCAAGTAAATGCAATAAATTTAAATGATGGCCGAAAAGAGTCATACTCAAATGATGATTGTAAATTTGGATATCGTGAGAGTATTTTTAAGCATGAGTTGAAATCAAAAGTTTTTATTACTGATGTTACTTTTAAACTTAATAAACAACATAACTTTAATGTAGAATATGGAGATATTAAACGTACATTAGAAGAAATGAAGGTGAGTGATTTAACTATCCGATCAGTAAGCGATGCTGTCATAAAAATAAGAACTTCTAAGCTTCCTGATCCAAACATTTTAGGCAATGCAGGCAGCTTTTTCAAAAATCCAACTATATCAAACAAGCAAGCAGAAACGCTCAAAATCAACTATCCTACGATGCCTCAATATCCTCAAACAGAAGGCACGAAAATACCAGCAGGTTGGTTGATTGAGCAATGTGGCTGGAAGGGCAAAAGAGTGGGCAATACAGGTTCTCACCAGTTTCAAGCTCTAGTGATCGTAAATTATGGCAATGCAAAAGGAAATGAGATATACCAACTTGCAATTGACATTCAGCAGTCTGTTTTAGAGAAATTTGGAATCAGCATATCGCCCGAAGTCAATATTTTTTAAGATCAATTTAAATTAAATTTTAATAGAAAATCATGGCAAAACAAGCTAAACAAAACAAGAAAATAGAAATCAAAGCAAAAGTTGAAATAACTAAAAGCGAGGGTCTTTGGGCTTCGATTTTGGCAAAAGATAATAGAATCAACCTTGTCGTATTTTTCTCTGCATTCATTGGTGTCATTGCATTTCTAAAACTATATTATCCTTATCCAGCTTTTGAGTCTGATTCAGGTAATTACGTCCTTTCAGCTACCACAGGTAAAATCAACGGATACCGACCATTTGGATATTCTTCTTTCTTATCATTTATCAATACATTTTCAAAAGACATTCAATTTGTAGTAACCGCACAGTGGTTTTTATCTATGCTAGCTTCATTCTTTTTGGTCTTTTCACTTCGCTATATTTTTAAGCTAAAAAATTATTTAATATGGATAATAACCGCTTGTTTAGCCTTTAACCCAAGTCTTGTATTTATGAACTCATATGTAATGAGCGATGGATTTTTCTCAAGCCTTACTATCTTGTATATCACTACTGGTTTGTTACTTGCCTATCGAAAATCTTACTTGATTTTAGCAATACATCTCTTTGTTATGTATTGGTGTTTTCATACTAGATATATAGCGCTCTATTTCCCATTTTTTACTGCTGGGATAATACTTATCAGCTTCATTGAAAAGCGAATGATGGCAATAGGCTTAGCGATAGTGCCTTTATTCTTGGTTTGGTTTTATTCTCAACAAACAAAACAAGAAATGGTCTCAGAATTTGGCGTAAATACCTTCTCTGCTTTTAGTGGCTGGCAAAAAGCAAATAATGGTGTAGCTGTGTTACCATTCGAGAAAGTAGATACCTCTAAAATAAAAGATAAGGATGTGCTTTATGTACATAATATTGTTCGTGCATTTCCAGACTCATTTTTCAGTTTAATTCATGTGCTAGAGACTAACTTTATGTGGCGAAAGGATTTTCCAGGAAAAGCAGTATTATTTGATCATATTCAAAAAACACAAACTCCATATATGAGGAGTTGGGCTTATGTAGGAACGCTATTATCTAAATACGGAGATTATCTTCAATCAGAATATAGGTCTACATATATTAAAAAATTTATTGTACCAAACTCAGCAAATCTTTTTCATGTTTTTCCAATAGATGAAAAAAAAGAATTTATAGCTGATCAAAACACCAAAAATTTGTTTGAAACGAAAGTTGAAAAATACATCTTCGAAAAACAGTTTTTCACCTCTCTTACTAATATTCGTCAAATAGCTGAATACATTGCTTGGGTCTTGTTTTCACTCGCTGCTATACTTTTGCTTTTCTTTTATTTAAAAAGTAAAAAATATGTAGATGGATTGAAATCATTGATCTTGCCTGCTTTTGTAGTTTCATTTTGTATAGTAAGTGTATATGCCGCTCCTATAAACAACTTTAGATATATGATGCCAATATGGGGTGCATTAATCAGCACTGTAGCTTTTGCGATTAATTTGTTGTTGACTTCAAAAGAAAAGAAGCAAAAAACTAATGACTAAACTCCTCTATTGTAGAAGAAATAATTTTTATGCAATCATCAATTTGAGCCTTAGTAATAACTAAAGGAGGAGCCAAACGAATAATATAGTGATGTGTAGGCTTTGCTAGTAGTCCCTTTTCAGCAAAACGCAAACAAATATCCCATCCAAGATGCTCATTATCTGTATTCAATATAATTGCATTTAGTAACCCTTTTCCTCTCACTTGTTTAATCAATGGAGATTTTATTTTTTGTAATTCTTGGCGAAAATATTTACCTAAATAGTGAGCATTTTCTACTAAGTTTTCATCTTTTATAACTTGTAGAGCAGACATAGCTACTTTACATGCGAGTGGATTTCCCCCATAGGTAGAGCCATGTTCTCCTGGCTTAATAGTCAACATCACTTCATCATCAGCTAAAATAGCTGATACAGGCAATACTCCTCCACTCAATGCTTTACCTAATATCACAATATCAGGACGTACACCCTCATGGTCGCA
>JBIKJU010000083.1:0-8192 GCA_044360745.1 Chitinophagales bacterium | reverse complement strand
TTTTATTATGCAAGATAGAGAGGCAGCAGCCTACTTTCAAAACAATATCAAATCACTCTATCCCCAAAAAGATGTGTTTTATCTGCCCGATTCGTTTAAGCGTTCGCAGCACTTCGATGAAATCAACAACACCAATGTATTAATGCGCACCGAAACGATAAATAGGCTCAATATAGCATCATCAAAATCCGAACTTATCGTTACCTACCCTGAGGCACTTATGGAACTAGTTGTTCGTGCTAATAAGCTCGTAGAACAAAGCTTGCGAATGGCTATTCATGAAAAATTTGATATAGATTTTGCGATTGAGCTGTTGGTGAGTTTTGATTTTGAGCGAGTAGATTTTGTGTATGAACCAGGGCAGTTTGCTATTCGTGGTGGTATTATAGATGTCTACTCTTTTGGTAATGAATTTCCGTATAGAATAGAACTTGACGATGACGAAATCATTAGTATTAGGACGTTTGACCCTAATTCACAATTATCAGTTAAAAAGATAAGTGCTGTCTCAATAGTTCCTAATATTCAGACTTTTTTTACTAAAGAAAATAAGATTCCACTCCTAGAGGCTCTTCCAGACAATACTATACTTTGGTTTAAAGACATGGAGATGGTAATAGATGTGATGACAAACGCTATGGAAAAAGCAAAGGTTTTTTTTGAAACTTTTGATGCCTCAACCTTTGAAACGAAACATCCTTTTCAAGATGGCAATCCAGAAGAAGTCTTTGTTTCAGCTACTGATTTTTTACAACAAATTAAGCGGTTTAGAATTATAGAATCAGGCGCTCAGTCCTTTCTAAAATCAAAGACGATTTTTTCTTTTCAGACATCGCCTCAGCCTGCATTTAATAAAAACTTTGAGTTACTTATTGCTAATCTAAGAGACAATGAAAGCAAAGGATATAAGTCGTTTATTTTTTCTGAAAACGCAAAACAGATAGAACGGTTTTATGCAATTTTCGATGACCTAAAAGCAGATGTGAAATTCACTGCTATTTATCAAACTATTCACGAGGGGTTTATTGATCGTAATTTAAAAGTAGCATGCTATACAGACCATCAAATTTTTAATCGTTTTCACAAGTATAGCCTCCGACAAGGATATTCTAAAGATTCGCAGTTGCTGTTGAAAACATTGCTAGAGCTACGTCCTGGTGATTTTGTGACACATATAGATCATGGAGTTGGGGTTTTTTCGGGCTTAGAAAAAATTGAAGTAGGTGGTCAAGTTCAGGAGTCTGTCCGTCTCATCTATTCAGGTAATGATATTCTTTATGTGGGCATTCAGTCGTTACATAAAATATCGAAGTATGTAGGCAAGGAAGGCACCGCTCCTCGGGTCAATAAACTTGGCACTGAAACATGGGCAAATCTCAAAAAGAAAACTAAAAAGCGGATTAAGGAAGTTGCTTTTGATCTGATACAACTTTATGCTAAACGTAAATCGCAACAAGGATTTGCATTTAATAAGGATCATTACATGCAGACTGAGCTGGAGGCATCGTTTATGTATGAAGATACTCCTGACCAAGCGAAAGCTACTGATGATGTGAAGCGTGACATGCAAAAACCTACACCAATGGATCGGCTAGTATGTGGCGATGTAGGATTTGGAAAAACAGAAGTTGCGATTCGAGCAGCTTTCAAAGCCGTGCTTGATGGCAAGCAGGTAGCTGTTTTGGTTCCAACTACCATCTTGGCGCATCAACATTATAAAACGTTTAAAGAAAGATTAGCAGATTTTCCTGTCTCTATTGATTTCTTAAACCGTTTCAAAACTGGAAAAGAAAAAAAGGATACACTTAAACGAGTGGAAGAAGGTAAAACTGATATTATCATTGGAACACATGGCCTAGTTGGCAAGCAGGTTAAGTTTAAAGACTTAGGGTTGATGGTAATAGATGAAGAACAAAAATTTGGAGTGCAAGTAAAAGAAACGCTAAAAGAAATGCGCGCTACTATTGATTCACTTACGCTTACGGCTACACCTATTCCTCGTACGCTTCAGTTTTCTATGATGGGGGCACGAGATTTGAGTATTATCAATACAGCACCACCAAATAGATTGCCCGTAACTACAGAGGTACACACTCTAAATCCCGATATCATTAAAGAGGCTATAGAGTTTGAGGTATATAGAGGTGGACAAGTGTTTTTTGTGCATAATCGAGTAAAAGATATTCAAGATGTAAAGATGATGTTGCACAAAATAGTACCTGATATTTCAATAGGTGTGGCGCATGGCCAACTCGAAGGAGATAAGCTTGAGGAGGTACTGTTGCAGTTTGTGAATAAAGAGTTTGATGTGCTACTTTGTACCAATATAATAGAGGCTGGTATCGACATTGCTAATGCCAATACTATCATCATCAATAATGCACAACAATTCGGGATGAGTGATTTGCATCAGTTGAGAGGGCGAGTAGGAAGATCTAACAAGAAAGCTTTTTGTTATTTACTTTCGCCACCAAAGTCTACACTTACTAACGAAGCTCGTCAACGACTCAAAACACTTGAGGAGTTTTCAGAACTCGGCAGTGGTTTTAATATAGCTATGCGAGATATGGATATCAGAGGCGCTGGTAACCTTTTGGGAGGAGAGCAGAGTGGTTTCATAGCTGATATTGGATATGATGTGTATCATAAAATTTTGGAAGAAGCTATCAGAGAATTAAAGCAAAGCGATTTCAAAGAGCTTTATAAAGAAGAACTCGACAGAACTAATGATTTTGTAAAAGACTGCGCTATAGAGTCTGACCTCGAAATGCTTATACCTGATGCTTATGTAAAGAATGCAGCAGAAAGAATGAGTATTTACAAACAACTCAATGATACTGTCAATGAAGAGCAATTGACTACCTTTTTGGAAAACATTGAAGACAGATTCGGAAAAATCCCTAAACAAGTCTTTGAGCTCTGCAACGGAGTAAGACTAAAATGGATGGCTACAAAAATGGGTATGGAACAACTCATAATCAAAAACAAACACTTGCGCTGTTATTTCATAGCAAATCAGCAATCTTCATTTTACTCTTCGGCTGTGTTTTCAAAAATCTTATCTTACGTACAACAACGGCACAAAGGAATCTATTTGCGCGAAACAGAAAAATTTTTGGTTCTTAATATAGAATCTATAAATTCTATGAAACAAGCTAATGAAGTGTTGGCTGAGTTATATGGTTTTGTATTTGAGGAAAATAGCACCGCTAAACCCTCCTAAAATCACAATCTACTAAATGATCATTGACTAAACCGCAGGCTTGCATGTGGGCATATATCACAGTGCTACCTACAAATTTGAATCCTCTTTTCAATAGGTCTTTGCTTAATGCATCTGATTCTTTAGAAGTAGCTTGCGCATCTTTCATTGTTTTGAGATGATTAACAATTGGCTTGCCACCTACGAATGACCAGATGTAGTTATCAAAACTTCCAAACTCATTTTGTACTTCCAAGAAGCGAAGGGCATTATTTCTTACCGAATATACTTTTAGACGATTGCGAATAATAGTGGGATTGAGCAAGATTTTTTCAAGATTTTCATCCGAAAATTGAGCAACTTTTTTTGGATCAAAATTGGCGAATAATTTTCGATACCCCTCTCTTTTTTTGAGTACAGTAGCCCAACTCAATCCTGCTTGAGCACCTTCTAAAATCAAAAATTCGAAATGTGTTTGGTCGTTGTACACTGGCACTCCCCATTCTTCATCATGGTATTTTATGTATTGGTCAAATCCAAGACACCACGGACATCTCATGATTTCTTTTGTAGGCATTTTATTTAGCTTCTTTGAATAGCATATCTACGGTGATGGCCGCTACTACTATAGCTATTTTTCGTTGGTCTTCTTTCAATGATTCGTCAATTAAAACTTTATATTTATCAGCTGTAGTAAACAATTCGCGCATTGCACCTCCCCATTTTTTATTTATTGTACCAATAGAGTTGCTCTTTCCGTCTACTATTTCAAAATCCCAAGCTTTCCAGTCGCCTTTCACTGATGCTATTGTTTGTTCATTTTCATCCAAAATCAAAAACTCTGGTTTTAAGAACTTAAATTTTTGCTTGATAAAACCTATTGTTTGTTCATCTTGGTTGAGGATACTTACTTTCGACATCCATATAGTCCATCCTCTTTTTAAGCTGGCTACTACCACATCGTCTCTATCTTTCACTTGAAAGTGAAATGGCATCATGGCTTTGTTGATAATCAGTTGTAAGATTTTTTGACCAATACCAAGTTGCTGTTCTACATTGCCGATTTGGTTGCCGTCTTTGTCATACACTTTATAGTTATTAGAAAATTTAAACAGACCAATTCTTTCGTCAATAAAAAATTCGTTTTCAAGGAAAAATTTAGGAAATGACATATTTAAAAATTTATTGAGGTTTAATAGAGATATGTAAATCATCTAATTGGGAAGTGGCCACTGTAGCTGGTGCATCCATCATCATGTCTTTACCGTTTGAGGCTTTCGGGAAAGCCATAGCATCTCGAATAGACTCCCCTCCAGTCATGAGCATCACCCATCTATCTAGTCCAAAAGCACATCCACCGTGAGGCGGGGCCCCGTATCTAAAAGCATTGAGCATAAAACCAAATTTAGAATCTATCTCTTCTGGCGATAAGCCTAGTTTTGCAAATACTCTATCTTGCAACGCCTTTTGGTGTATACGAATTGAGCCAGACAATATTTCATTGCCATTCATCACCATATCATAAGTTTGAGCGCGCACACGGGTAGGGTCAGAGTCAAAATATTGCATATCCTCTGGGTGTGGTGAACAAAACGGATGATGTACGAAAATAATTTCGCCTGTTTCTTCATCTTTCTCAAATAATGGGAAGTCTACAATCCACAGTATGGACCAAGCGTCTTTATCTGCCCAATTTTCGCGTTTAGCTATTTCTAATCTCAAATCACCAAGTGATTTTCTAACCTTAGAAGTTTTATCAGCAGCTATGAGGAGTAAATCACCCTTTTCTGCGCCAAAATATTCACCTATTTTTCGCAGAGTAGCTTCATTAAAAAACTTATCTATGCTTGATTTTACAGAGCCATCTTCGTTGAATCGAATCACGATTAACCCACCTAGCCCTCTGTGTGAAGCTTTTACAAACTCTGTCAATTCGTCTATTTGTTTTCTTGTATAGGCTGCACAATTTTTAGCGTTGATACCAGCAACTAAACCTCCAGATTGAAGAGTATTATTAAATACCGGAAAATCACTCTGTGGTATGCTTTCATTAAGTTCTACGATTTTGCAATCAAAGCGAAGATCAGGCTTGTCGGTGCCATATAATCGCAAAGCATCGGCATAAGTGAGCCGTATAAAGTTAGGCAAGTCTATATTTTTAGTTTGTTTAAAAACATGCTTTACCATACCCTCAAAGTTTTGAAAAATATCTTCTTGTTCTACAAAACTCATTTCACAATCAAGCTGTGTAAATTCTGGTTGACGGTCACCTCTAAAGTCTTCATCACGGTAACATTTCACCACTTGATAATAGCGATCCATACCTGCTACCATCAATAACTGTTTTAAAATTTGGGGCGACTGTGGTAGTGCATAAAAATGACCATGATGCAAACGAGAAGGAACTAAAAAATCACGTGCCCCTTCTGGTGTAGATTTGATAAGATTAGGTGTTTCTACCTCTATGAATCCTTGATTGTCTAGGTATTCACGCATGGCTTTTATCATTTTAGCTCTGGTCACCAATATATCTTTGAGGGCAGGTCTTCTAATATCTAGATAACGATATTTCAATCTTATCTCTTCACTGCCATCGGTATCATTTTCGATAGTAAAAGGAGGAGTTTCGGATTCGTTTAAAATAGTGATGTTAGTTACAGCTATTTCTATCTCACCTGTGGGGATTTGGTTGTTTTTGGAGCTTCGCTCTCTTACTTTTCCATTGATTTGAATCACAAACTCTCTACCTAGTTTTTTTGCTTGTTCGCAAAGCGCTGCATTAGTCTCTAAATCAAATGATAACTGAGTGATACCATAGCGGTCTCTGAGGTCAATAAACACTAAATGACCAATATCGCGCACACGCTGCACCCATCCAGCAAGGGTAACTTCCTCGGCTGCATTTTCGAGCCTTAGCTCACCACAATTTTTACTTCTATACATGATTTTTTGAATTAGCCTGCGAAAGTAATAATTTTGGTATTTAAAGCGTTTAGATTGTTGATTTTAAGAGAAAAAATGGACTTAAGAGAAAAAAATACGATTTAAAACCTTTTTGTATACAACCTTTTTGCTATTTTTATAGTCTTTTTTGTGAAAACATAAATTTGAAATACCCTATATGAGTTATTTTTACCGAGTTATTACTTTTTTTACACTATTAGTTTCTTTGTCATTTATAAATGAAGCTCATGCATCACATGCTCAAGGGGCAGACATCACGTATGAATGTTTAGGAAATAATCAATATAGAGTTAAAGTTAGGTTTTATAGAGATTGTACTGGAATTTCTACACCTACAACTGCTAGTTTACAGTTACTAAATACTTGTACAGGTACCACATCTAATGTGAATATGACACTTAATACGGCACTGCCTTGTCCTAATGGGGGAACTGCTGGCACGACAGGGTGTGAAGTTTCTCCATTGTGTCCTGCTCAGTTGAGTCAGTCTACTTGTTCTAACCCCAATAATCCTTTGCCAGGAGTGCAAGTTGCAGAATTTACAGCTATTATAACTTTGCCTAGTGCTTGTAATAGATGGTTAGTCAGATATACTCTAAATGCTCGTAATCCTTCTACAAATATGCCTAACATGGACTCTCAGAATTTATCGGTTGAAGCCATGATTAACAATACGATAGACCCAGCTACAGGTCAACCATATTGTAATAGCTCAGCTAGTTTTAGTGAGCCTCCAGTTCCTTTTAAGTGCATTAATCAACCTACTACATTTAATCATGGGGCAGTAGAGCCCAACGGTGATTCTCTTAGATATGTTCAAATCAATCCATTGGGTAATGGATTTGCTCCGATTACTACTTACAATCCTGGGTATAGTTTAAATCAGCCCATAAGAACAAATCCAGTAAACTCATTCACTTTTGACCCTTCATCTGGTCAAATGACTTTTAGGCCATCTCAACAGGAAGTAGATGTACTAGCTGTAAGAGTAGATGAGTATCGAAATGGAGTGTTGGTTGGTTATGTTATGCGTGATATTCAAGTAAAAATGATACCGTGTACGGTTTCTACACCAGATTTTGCGACAAATGTAGATAGCTTAAATAATGCGACAATTTTAGATACTACTTCTATTTCGGGCTGTCCCGGCACACCTATAAACTTTAGCGTATTATTAGTGGATAGAGCGAATAAGAACTTAACAGTAACGAGTACGCTTCAAACAGGAGTGAACTCTCCATTGCCAGGGGCTATTTTTACAACACAAAATATAGGAACAGCACCCAACGATTCAGTAAGAGCTCGTGTGACTTGGACACCGTCAGTATCTGATACTGGTTGTGCATCATTTATAATCACAGCCAAGAATGATGACTGCCCTATTAATGGCTCTAACACTCGTGTTTTTAAAGCGTGTATCTTGAAAAAAGTGACTGTAACCCCAAAAACAGCCGTCTATTGTGGTACACCTATTCAGCTCACCTCTACTGGTGGAACTAACTTTTCGTGGTCGCCTCCAGCAGGTTTAAGTAATCCAAATTCTTATACACCTTTAGCTTCTCCTTCAGTAAATACAGTGTATAGATTTACCAGCGACTGTGGAACTGATTCAGCTATTATCATTTCAAATCCGCCATTTAGTATGGATGCAGGACCTGGAGGACCAATCTGTAGAAATGGGCAGCTGCCTTTGAATGCTACTGTAGATAATACTTATGCTCCATATCAAATTCGTTGGGTGCCACCAACGGGATTATTAAACCCAATAACTGGGCTTCCTTCTGATAGCGTATTAAATCCAATTGCAAGCCCAACTAACACAACACGATATACTGTATTTTTCACAGGAAGCAATGGCTGTGTAAGAACAGACACCGTTACAGTAAATGTAGCAGGAGTAGCTCCAGCAGTACAGGCATTTGCTAATCCAACTTCAGTTTGCCCTGGTACTCCAGTCACTCTTAGACTTCGATCTAGCCCATCTAACTGTGGTATTCCTTTAGCACCTTGTGTGGGAAATAATGTG
>JBIKJU010000220.1:0-3792 GCA_044360745.1 Chitinophagales bacterium | reverse complement strand
TTAGTAATAGATGCTGAAACATCTTTAAAGGCTGACCCTGCTGCTAAATCAATAGAAGAGGTGATAGTGGCATATCCTGGATTTTATGCAATAGCTATCTATAGAATTTCTAATTTATTTTATAAATATGATATACCTTATCTTCCACGAATCTTATCTGAATATGCGCATTCCAAAACAGGTATTGATATTCATCCTGGAGCAAATATAGGTAAAAGCTTTTTTATTGATCATGGCACAGGAGTGGTCATAGGGGAAACAACTGTAATTGGTAATGAAGTTAAAATTTATCAAGGAGTAACACTAGGTGCACTACAAGTATCACGTGAGTTGGCTAATAGCAAACGACATCCTACAATAGAAGATAGAGTAGTGATATATTCTGGCACAACAATTTTAGGAGGAGATACAATAGTAGGCCATGATACCATTGTTGGTGGAAATGTTTGGTTAACGAAAAGTGTCCCTGCTTTTTCAGCAGTGTTTTCTTCTCACCAAATTAAAGTCCGACAGCAGGAAAGTTTAACTCAAGAAATAAATTTCGTCATTTAAACAATAAAAATAGAAACATGAAAGTAGACAATATTTTAGGAACAATTGGCAATACACCACATGTGAGAGCAAACAAGCTTTTTGGCAATGATCATAATGTGTATTTAAAGATCGAACGTCAAAATCCAGGTTCTTCTATCAAAGACAGAATAGCATTAGCTATGGTAGAGGATGCCGAAGCAAAAGGAATACTCAATAAAGACTCTGTCATCATAGAGCCTACTTCTGGCAATACAGGGATTGGGTTAGCTTTAGTAGCAGCTGTTAAAGGCTACAAACTTATCTTAGTGATGCCCGAATCTATGAGCATAGAGCGAAGACGATTGATGTCAGTTTATGGAGCTGAGTTTGAATTGACACCTCGCGAAAAAGGAATGAAAGGAGCTATTGAAAAAGCTACAGAACTCGTAAATGCCACACCTAATGCATGGATGCCACAGCAATTTAGTAATCCAGCCAATATAGAGGTGCATAAGCAAACTACTGCTCAAGAAATCATAGCTGACTTTCCAGAGGGTATTGATTATTTGATAACTGGGGTAGGAACAGGAGGCCATATTTCTGGTGTAGCAGAAGTACTTAAGAAAAAATTCCCACATGTAAAGGTTTTTGCTGTAGAGCCTGAGGCATCTCCAGTTATTAGCGGAGGACAACCTTCTCCTCATCCCATACAAGGTATAGGCGCTGGATTTATTCCAGATAATCTTAAGCGAGAATTCTTAGATGGAGTGATAACAGTATCTAAAGAAGAGGCATTTTTATATGCTCAACGTTCAGCTCGAGAGGAAGGAATTTTTGTAGGAATATCCTCTGGAGCATCTCTAGCAGCTGTTGACAAAAAGTTAATTGATATCCCCAAAGGTAGTACTGTACTTGCTTTTACCTACGATACAGGTGAGCGTTATTTCAGTATTGAAGGATTATTTTAAACTGAATAGTATATGAAAGATTTGCAATGCCCAGTTTCTTTTGACAAAGTGAATAATAGTTTAGCGCGAATAGTAGCTGCACTAGTTATTATTGTTTCTGTTATAGCATTAGTTACAAATTTATGGTGGCTACTGCTGTTTCAGGCGTATGATTTTTTTGTGCGAGCTATTGATGCAAGAGAATATAGCATTTATAGAAGAATAGCAATACCAATTTCATCAGCATTAAATTTGCCTGAAATATTAGTAGATGCAGCCCCAAAGAGATTTGCAGCTGGGATAGGAGTGTTATTCTCAATTTCTATAGCTCTTTTATTATTTTTTGACTTATTTATACCTGCTGTCGTTACTTCTGTTTTATTACTTGTTTGTGCATTCTTTGAGCTTACTATTTCTTTTTGTGTTGGTTGTTATGTTTACACTTATTTTGTATCACCATTTTTGAAAGCAAAAAGTAGTAACTAGTAATTTTTATTGATGTTTAGTGAATTGGTTTTATAAATTTGAAACTATTAAATTGTAAAATCATTGGCAATAATTTTAGGAATTTCTGCTTTTTATCATGACTCAGCTGCAGCTTTAGTAAGAGATGGTAAGATAATAGTAGCTGTTCAAGAAGAGCGATTTACAAGAATTAAGCACGATCCCTCATTTCCAATCAACGCTTTAAAATATTGTTTGAAATATTCCAACCTTACAATGGAGGATATTGATGCTGTGGTGTTTTATGATAAGCCATTAGTGAAGTTTGAACGTTTGTTGGAGACTTATTTGAGTTTTGCACCTAATGGTTTACAATCTTTTTTAAATTCCATGCCTATTTGGGTAAAGGATAAGCTTTTTATGCGGTCTATTATCAAAAGTAATTTGAAAGAGGCTTTTGAGATTAAAAATATTAAATGTCCAATTCTTTTTACGGAACATCATCTATCTCATGCTGCATCAGCTTTTTATCCATCTTCTTTTTCGGAAGCAGCTATACTTACCATAGATGGAGTAGGAGAGTGGTGCACGGCTTCTATTGCAATTGGTGAAAATACGAATATTCGAATTCTAAAGGAGATGCATTTTCCTGATTCTGTGGGGTTGTTGTTTTCGTCTTTCACCTATTTTTTGGGGTTCAAAGTCAATAGTGGAGAGTACAAATTGATGGGTTTAGCTCCTTATGGAGATAAGAATAGCGAAGAAGTAAAACGTTTTATAGAAATTATAGAAAAGTATCTTGTCACTATTTATGATGATGGATCTATTTTCCTAAATCAAACATATTTTGATTATGCAGTAGGAAGTACTATGGTGAATGACGTACAATGGGAAAAATTATTAGGAATTAGTAGAAAAAAAGAGGATGATGAGTTTACGCAGTCTCATTTTAACTTAGCTAATGCCATACAAGATGTAACTGAGAAAATAGTTTTAAATCTTGCTAAACATGCACTTACAATTTCAGGTAAGTCTAAGTTGTGTCTTGCAGGGGGAGTAGCATTAAATTGTGTGGCAAATGGTAAGCTTTTAGATTTGTTGCCAATAGAAAATATATTTATACAACCAGCAGCAGGTGATGCAGGAGGAGCATTAGGGGCAGCGCTATGTGGGTCTTATTTATATTGTAATGATGAAAGGGAGGTGGAAAATCAAGATAGCATGCAAGGTGCATTTCTTGGACCAATTTTTAGTGATGAAGAAATAATGACTCATTTAGACAAGCATAACGCAAAATTTATTGTTTTAGAGGATAATAAACTGAATGAAGAAGTATCTGGGTTTTTAATGTCTTCTAAAGTTGTAGGCTGGTTTCAAGGTAGGTCAGAGTTTGGGCCGAGGGCACTTGGCAATAGAAGTATCTTAGCAAATGCAACTGATCCTGATATGCAAAGAAAGCTGAATTTGAAAATAAAATTCAGAGAAAGTTTTCGACCATTTGCTCCAATTGTATTAAAAGAAAAAGCTAATGAATATTTTGATATAAATGGCGAATCGCCCTATATGTTATTTGTGGCTAAAGTAAAGGATAGTCATCTGATATCTGTGGATGAAAATGATATAAAGAACATTAACTCTATACGATCAACATTACCTGCTATAACACATATAGATAAAACAGCTCGTGTACAAACAATTGATGAAAAAAGGAACCCGAATTTATACACTCTTTTAACCAGTTTTTATACAAAATCTAAAGTACCGGTTTTAGTAAATACTAGTTTTAATGTCAGGGGCGAACCACCAGTTTTGACACCTGAAGATGCTTATCTTTGCTTTATGGAAACAGAGTTGGATATACTTGTTATTCATAATTTTTTATTGATTA
>JBIKJU010000180.1:0-4579 GCA_044360745.1 Chitinophagales bacterium | reverse complement strand
TAAATTTGATGTTGACTAAAACAAAAAAACCTTGCCGATGCAAGGTTTTTTTGTTTTCTTATTGCGTGGATTATAGTTTAAATGTCAATCCTACGTTTATCCATGTTTTACCATATCCAACTTCACCATTTACTGCCATTTTATCATTGAAGAAGTAGCGAACTCCTACTTGAGGACCAGCAAAAACTAAAGCAGTGGGTTCTACGCCTGAGCCAGGAAAAAATAATCCAACTCCTGTGCCAAGATTTAAACCTGCATACACGTCTAATTTATCAGCTTTTATGTCTTTACCAGTTTTATCAGCTATCAATTGATAAAAGTGAAAATTAGAAATTATTCCTATGGGAATGTTCATTTGTGGTGCAGCAGTAGAAAACAAACCAAATCTGCCTACTCCAGCTCCTCCTCCTATACCAGTAGTTAAACCAAGACCAACATATTTATGTATTCCCCATTCAGCTTGCACGCTAAATTGGCCGGTGATTGGTGAATAAACTCCTGCAAAATAATTGTTGCCTGGGCTAATATTTAAAAAATTTGAGCCTCCAAGTCCTATGGAGACATAAGTGCCACCCTTTTGAAAGGACTGAGCATTTAAAGATTGAAAGAAGAAAAATGATGCGAGTGATAAGAAAATTATTTTTTTCATGTTGCTATTTTTTGGATTATTTAATAAGCGCAATATTAATGACTTAATCGAATCTTTCCAATAATTTTATTCTTTCTGATTCATAAATCTATTTAAAATCAAGATGCTTAGGAAGACTATTGCTGTGTTTATGAGGAGATAAACTTGATTGTAAAACAAAATGTTCCCAATGCCGAACAATACATTATAAACTAAAGCTATACCAGCTATCCAGCAAACAAATGGAGCAACAAGTGATTGTTTTGATTCTTTTGAAAATTTACCCCAAGCACCAGCAGGACGGACTTTATCATAAAATTGTTGTAAAATTTGATTGCTTTCAGGTTTCGTTAAAAATGTAACTAAAACCCAACTGATAGTAGTAATAGATACAGTAAAGAAAAATGAATGGGGGAACTCAAATTTTAGAATAAAAATAGATATAGCATATGCAATGAAAGGCACAATGGTAGCAACAATTTCTGACCACACATTTATTCTCCACCAGTACCACCTTAAAATCAATACAAGACCTAATCCTGCTCCACATTCAATTATGAAATTCCATGCATTTTCGATAGTACCTAGAATAGATGTAATGTAAAGTGATAAAATCATCAAAACTATTGTTGCAATTCGAGAAACTTTAACAAGACTTTTTTCATTCTCACTCTTAGTTATAAATCTAGAGTAAAGATCATTAACTAAATAGCTTGCACCCCAGTTGAGTTGTGTGGAAATAGTGCTCATATATGCAGCGAAAAATGCAGCGAGCAAAAGTCCTCTTAGTCCATTTGGTAGAAAATCTCTCATAGCATATACATAGCCAAGCTCCTTTTGATTTGAAGCTAACTCTGGATAAAGAATTATGGCTGATAAACCAACTAATATCCATGGCCATGGTCTAATGCAATAGTGAGCTATTTGAAAAAATAGGGTAGCAAAAACCGCATTTTTTTCATCTTTACAACTCATCATTCGTTGTGCTATATATCCTCCTCCTCCAGGTTCAGCTCCAGGATACCAGCTACTCCACCATTGCACACCGATACGGGCAAAAAAAGCCCCTAAACCAATTGTCATGACATTAGTATTTGAAACATTATTGGAAAGTGATGGGAAAAAGTTGAGGCTACCAGCAGGTAGTTTTTCAGCAAGACCTGTTAATCCTCCTATTTTATCTGATTTTAATACTAAAATTGCTAAAATAGTACATCCAATCATTGCTATAATAAACTGTACAGCATCAGTTACAGCTACTCCCATCAATCCTGAAATGGCAGAGTAAATAGCAACAAAGATCATTGCTATTGCAACGAATAAAAGCGATGTTTGGGGATCAAGACCAAAAAAGCCCTCAAGGATTTTAACCATTGCTAAATTAACCCATCCCAAAATAATACAGTTTAAAAACACTCCTAAGTAAATGGCTTTAAAACCACGAAGAAATTTTGCAGCTTTTCCACCATATCTTAGTTCTATCAATTCTACTTCAGTCATCACCCCCGATCTTCTCCAATATCTTGCAAAGAAAAATGTAGTTAACATACCTCCTAGTACCATATTCCACCAAATCCAGTTTCCAGATATTCCATTTTGTGCCACTATGCCTGCTACTAGTAATGGTGTATCAGCTGCAAAAGTAGTGGCCACCATAGATGTACCTGCTATATACCAAGGTAGTTTTCGACCTCCTAAAAAAAATTCTGTTAAATTTTTGCCAGCAGATGCAGCGTATTTAATTCCAATTCCGAGAGTAATAGCAAAGAAGATAATCAATATGATCCAATCTAATAATTCAAAATGCATGATAAAAAATTTTGTTTTTTAGTGAGTCGTGTTTAATATTAGAAAAATATTTTAGTATTTATAAAAAACAAGATTATGTCAGACTTTTTAATTAAAAACGCAAAAGTGGTCAATGAGGGTAAAACCGATTATTTATCAATTCTTGTGAGAGGAGAACACATTGAAAGAATAGATAAAACAATTGACGTTCCTTTTAAGGTTAATGAAATTGATGCTGAGGGTAAAATATTGATGCCTGGTGTAATAGATGACCAAGTACATTTTAGAGAACCAGGTTTGACTCACAAAGCTGAAATTTATACCGAGTCGAGGGCTGCAGTAGCAGGTGGTACTACCACTTTTATGGAAATGCCCAACACTATTCCCGCTTCGCTCACAGAGGCGCTTTTGGAGGATAAGTATGAAAGAGCTAGTCAAGTTTCTGCGGCCAATTATTCTTTTTTTATGGGCGTATCAAATGACAATGCTGATGAAGCTATAAGAGTTTCTAATATTAGGCGTCATGATGTATGTGGTTTGAAAATTTTTATGGGAAGTAGCACAGGCAATATGCTCGTAGACAATGAAGACGTTCTTGAAAGAGTATTCGCAAATTCTGGAATGCTGATTGCTACTCATTGCGAACATGAAGCAACTGTAAGAGCTAATTTAGAACTTTATAAGAGTAAATATGGGGAGGGTTTAGACGCTAGTTTTCACCCCATAATCAGAGATGAAAAGGCTTGTATTTTATCATCTACATATGCTACTCAACTTGCGAAAAAGCTAAATACACGACTACATGTTTTACATATTTCTACTGCTGACGAATTAGCTCTTTTTGATAATACGAAACCCCTTATTCAGAAGCGAATTACATCAGAGGTTTGTGTTCATCACCTTTGGTTTGATGCAGATGATTATAAACATTTAGGAAATAAAATTAAATGCAATCCAGCTATAAAAGATAAGCATCATAAATCTGAACTTTTACAAGCGTTGCTTGATGATAGATTAGATATTATAGCTACTGACCATGCCCCTCATACTTTTGATGAAAAAAGTCAGACATATCTTTCGGCTCCTGCTGGTTTACCCTTAGTACAACATTCTTTAAATATAATGTTGGAATTTTATCATCAAGGAAAAATATCTTTAGAAAAACTGGTAGAGAAGATGTGTCATACTCCTGCTATTTGTTTTAAAGTAAAAGACAGAGGATACTTAAGAGAAGGATATAAAGCCGATATGGTGCTTGTGGATTTATCGAAAAGTACTATAGTAAGTCAGTCCAATTTACTTTATAAATGCAAATGGTCTCCGCTAGAAGGGTATACTTTTAATTCTAAGATAGAGAAAACATGGATAAACGGACAACTCGCTTACGATAACGGGTTATTGACCAATGTTATCGGTAAGCGAGTTGAATTTAATGTAGACTAGAAACGCTTAAAGCGTATTATCAAATCTTATAACGTCTTTTATACTGATAATACCAACAATCAATCCGTCTTTTACTACCGGCAAGGCACTAAATTTTCCTTCACTAAGAAGCTCACGTGCATCGTTTACATCTTGCTCAGGTGATAGTACGATTGGATTTTTAGTCATCATATCCTCTATAGAAAATGTTTTATCTAAATCAGTAAGCGTGACAGAGCTGTCACCACTCATTCCTTTTTTGATAAATTTTAAAAGGTCTTTTATACTTAATATGCCTTCAAGTACATCATTTTCAGCTATAATCAAGTGAGTAATATTGGTTTCAGTAAAAAATTCTAAAACTTGCGAAAGTTTATTGCTTTTACTAGCTACTATGACTTTTTTAGTCATTAATTGAGATACGATTACTTTGTCTTCAAACATGGTTATTAATTTTAATGCAAAAATATATTTAATAATTAACTTTATTAATGATTTTTTTCATTGTACATTCGTGATATAAATCATGCTTTAACTAACCCTACTTTTTTTGTAATGAGAAATATCTTAACCTTTTCTGCTTTTTTTATTGTGCTTAACATATCTGCTCAAAATAATGTAGGCATAGGAACATTAACTCCAGATGCATCTTCTATATTAGATTTGACTTCGACTGATAAAGGTGTTCTTGTTCCAAGAGTGACGACTTTACAACGTAATGCAATACTAAATCCATCAAGA
>JBIKJU010000114.1:0-6747 GCA_044360745.1 Chitinophagales bacterium | reverse complement strand
ATGTTTTTTTCTTTGAGCACTAAAAATATAATTATTTTTGAGTAATCTTGTTCAAGAAAGTTAACAGTTTGCAAACATTATTATTTATACCTTTTCTAAATGAACTATTTATTTGAAAATCAAAGTGTTTCGTTATTATCAGAGTTGCCGTTTAATAAAATTGATTTAGATAAGGTATTGTCTCCAATCGCTTTTTTTTATGAAACTATAGGTGATGGTTTATACGAGAGTGAAACTACGCTATTGACTAAAATTATTTCTTCGATAGGACAAACTTCTGATGGTACGTTATTGATTGATTTGAAAAAGTTTCGTTTCACTTTAAATGATCTCCAAGCACATGGAATAAGCAAAATTGTTGTTTGTTCTGATTATAAAGTGTCTCAATTTTCAAGTATAAATTATAAAATTGATGCCCCCTTTTCTTTGTCTGGTATACAGTTTTACCATACAGCCTCTTTTTCTACTCTCGATAAACAGCCTGATTTGAAAAAGAAATTATGGTCTTTTTTAAATTCCTAAAATTATAAGATGACTCTGTTATTTGTAACATCAAACGTCAATAAAATAAAAGAGATAAAATCTATTTTACCGAGAAAGATCCAACTTGTTGGACTAGAGGATGTAGGTTTTTATGACGAGATTACTGAAACGTCTGATACAATAGAAGGCAACTCTCGATTAAAAGTAGAAGCTGTGGTGACTAAAATGGGGGTGACTTGCTTTGCTGAAGATACAGGACTAGAAATAAAATGTCTAAATGGAGAACCAGGAGTGCGGACTGCAAGATATGCAGGAGAAAAGGCATGCAACCTTGACAACATTTCTCTCGTCTTAAATAAAATGGAGGGCATTTCTGACCGTAGCGCTCGTTTTAAAACCGTTCTTACTTATTTTGATGGATATGAGTATATTTCATTTGAAGGAATATGCGAAGGCTCTATAGCACTATTACCAAAAGGAAATGATGGATTTGGATATGATCCAATCTTTATTCCTAATGGTTCTAATGCTACTTTTGCTGAACTAAGCTTAGAAGAAAAAAACTTTTTTAGTCATCGAAAAAAGGCATTTGAGAAATTTTTGTTACATTTATCAAACTAAAAGTCAAAAAATATCGTTTAATAATAAACGAAAAATATGAGCAACCAAGCGCAGACATATAATGATGAACAAATAATAGCCGGCTGTATGGATGGCGATAGGAAGTTTCAGGAATTGCTTTACAAGCGATTTGCAAATAAAATGTTTCCTATCTGCTTACGATATGCTGGAGAAAATAATTTGGCTCAAGATATTTTGCAAGAAGGATTCATTAAAATTTTTCGCTTTATTGGACAATTTAAACATACTGGATCATTTGAGGGTTGGATAAGACGAATTTTTGTAAATGTATCATTAGAAGCTTTGCGAAAGCGGTCTACTATGTATGTAGTACAAGAAACTGAGTTAAACCATGTAGAACATGCCAGTAGCAATGGTTTAGATGCTTTACAGGCAGAAGATATATTAGATTTAGTGGCTAGCCTATCAGATGGCTATCGCACTGTTTTTAATCTTTACGTAGTTGAGGGTTTTTCTCATAAGGAAATAGCAGAGATGCTTAATATAAACGAAGGAACATCAAAATCTCAATTGGCTAGAGCCAAAATGATACTTCAAAAGAAAATTGAAACTAAAATGACATTTAACATTACAAACAAATTGTCTAACTATAACCAATAACAAATGGAACAATTTGACAAGCATATACAAGAAAAGCTCTCCAACATGGAGATGTCCCCACCTTCAGGGTTTTGGCATAATATATCTGACCAATTAGATGCGATAGAAACTCCAGAAGCAACGGTCAGAACTTCATCACATACTTTTTATAGGATATTACGAGTAGCCGCAGTTTTTGTTGGATTCTTTTCCTTAGGTTTTTTATTTTATAGCTCAAACACAAATGTGGACGATTCAGAAGTTGCTAGTGTTATAAAAAATAAATTCCCTTCTGTGGAAATATCGTCTCCAGTTTTGTCTGAAAATAATATTCAAAAAACTATTGATGAAAAAGTACCTACACCTTTAACATCAATTAAAAAAGCTCCAAAAGCTAGTAATTCTATAGCTTCAACCACTAGTTCAAATATTGTAATCGAACCTACTACTAACCTTGTTCAGGTTTTACCTTCTTCTGATGATATAGCCACAGCCGACTTTAGTTTTGAGCAATCTAATATACCTGTTTATTCATTAAAGCTATTGAATAAAGAGATCCCGGCCAATGATGAAATCATTGTGATAAATAATAAAAAGCAAAATAATAGCAAAAAGTCAGATACAGTAAGTGTCTCAAAAAAAGCTCTCCCTTGGAGATTCTAATAACTCTTTATATTAGTTTTTCTCTTGCTTTTAAAGTCTGATATACTTCATATTCTTACTTGATTTCAATCATTTTTTTTGCGGTTTTTTTAGTGTCTTTTTGTGGTATTAGTTAACCAAATAAAACACAAATGAAAAGAAGAGAACCGGTAACCGCTATTATGACTCAGTCAGTCATCACAGTAGACAAAGACAAAAACAACCTTAGAGACGTAAAAGGATTATTTAACAAGGAAAAAATCCGTCACATACCAGTGACAGCACATGGCAAACTAGTAGGTATTATTAGTAAAAACGATATTAATCGTTTGAGTTTTGGAGCTTTGTTTGACAATCAAGATAGTGCGGATGAAGCAGTACTGGATATGCTTAGCATAGATCAAGTTATGACCCATAATCCTACAGTAATAGGTCCAGAAACTGTAATTAAAGATGTGGCTGAGATTTTTGCTACACAAGAATTTCACTCATTGCCAGTGGCAGAAGACGAAAAATTAGTAGGAATAGTAACGAGTACAGATGTCATTAAATACATGCTTGAGCAATATTAAATTCAAAAATCAGTAATATAAATTTAAAGGGTCGCTTATAGCGTCCCTATTTTTTATTGACGAAAACAACGTATAATTAGAAAAGAATTAGCAAGTTGATAATAATAAACAAATTCAAAAGTTGACTTTTTTGTGATGAAGTTTAAATAATTGGATTAGTTAATATAAATATTTGTCCTTTTTTCAATATTCACCTCATTATTTTGAAAATAAAATAAAAGATTTATATTTGCACCTCTAAAATAATAAAACATGAAATCAGATATTCATCCATCCAATTACAGAACAGTAGTATTTAAAGATATTTCTTGCGATAAATCATTTTTAACTAAATCTTGTGCAAACAGCAAGGAAGATATAGTTTGGGAAGATGGAAACACCTATCCACTAGTAAAAGTAGAGATTTCTAACGAGTCACACCCTTTCTTTACTGGGAAAATGAAATTTGTTGATACAGCAGGTAGAATTGACAAGTTTAATAAAAAATACAAAAAATAATTTACCAATAATTTTTAAAAATAGCCAATGTACTACAGTGGCTATTTTTTTGCACATACCTTATTCTTAACATTGTCTTAATATTAGAGAGTGTTTTAATCATAAATTTACAATTTACTAATTAGTTTAAATTATCTTTAAAATGGATTTTCAATCTTTGCTCACTTTCTTTGTACCTAAAGACAAAAAATTTTTTCTACTTTTTGATAAAGCTGCTGAAAACCTTGTAGATATATCTGAGGTTTTTGAGCAAATGATCAATATCACTTCTGTAGATAAGCGAATGGAGATGTTGAAAAAAATAGAGGATCTTGAACATGTTGGAGACTCTATCACCCACGAGATATTTTTAGAATTAAGTACTAATTTTATCACTCCCTTCGATAGAGAAGATATACATTATTTGGCTACTTCTATGGATGATATTGCAGACTTTATACATGGATCAGCTAAGAAGTTGGTTTTCTATAAAATAGAGGAGTACACTACTGCTATGCGTCAACTTGCCGATATACTTGCTAGAGCTTCTAAAGAGATACGAGTAGCTATCAAGGAAATAAAGAAAATGGAAAATAAAATGCGAGTAAGAGAAGCTTTAGTTAGAATCAATAGTCTCGAAAACAATGCTGATGATGTATTTGATGGAGCTATAGCTGCTCTTTTTAATGATGAAAAGGATCCCATAATGGTGATAAAAATGAAAGATATTTTGCAAACCATGGAAACTGCTACTGATAAATGCGAAGATGTAGCTAATGTAATTGAAACAATTTTAATTAAAAACTCATAATTGATATATGGAGTTATTAATCGTGGTCATTATTTTAGCACTTATATTTGATTATATAAATGGTTTTCATGATGCAGCTAATTCTATAGCTACTGTAGTATCTACTAAAGTACTAACTCCTTTTCAAGCCGTATGTTGGGCAGCTTTTTTTAATGCTGTTGTTTTTTTCTTTATAAAATATGAAGTGCCAGGTTTTGAGCTCAAAGTAGCAGACACGGTGTCTAAGATTGTGAAAACAGAGGCTATCACTATGATTGTTATTATAGCTGGTCTTTTAGCGGCTATAATTTGGAACCTTATCACATGGTATTATGGAATTCCGAGTAGCTCTTCGCATACATTGATGGGTGGATTTGCTGGTGCGGCTATAGCAAAAGCTGGATTTGGTGTTATTGCAGATATGGGCAAGATTTACCTCACTATGTCATTTATTATTTTGGCTCCTTTGATTGGAATGATTGTAGCGTATATTTTAGCCATCATCATTCTTCATCTTTTTAAAGGTTTTACACCAACCTTTGCTGAACGAGTTTTTAAAAAATTGCAGCTAGTTTCATCTGCTTTATTTAGTATAGGTCATGGCGCAAATGATGCTCAGAAAGTTATGGGAATTATAGCTGCTGGTTTGATGGTTTATACGTTCAATTCTGATGCAGCTAGTATTCCCTCATGGGCTCAAGTAGATGTTGTACAAGAGTTTAAAAATGGCAAAGTGATTAATAAAATCAAGCATATTCCTGATTGGGTACAAATTTCTTGTTTTGTTGCCATTGGCTTAGGAACGTTAAGCGGTGGATGGAAAATAATAAAAACAATGGGTACAAAAATCACCAAAGTCACTCCATTTGAAGGCGTAGCGGCCGAAACTGCTGGTGCATTTACACTTTATGCAACTCAATATTTAGGTATCCCTGTTAGCACCACTCACACTATTACTGGCTCTATAATCGGTGTAGGCATGACAAAAGGCTTGTCGGCTGTACGTTGGGGAGTTACCATAAATATACTTTGGGCATGGATTTTAACCATCCCAGTATCGGGATTATTAGGAATGTTAGGCTATTTCATCTTACGCTCCACAATAGGAGAATAGTTTTTGGTTAAAAAGTTTTTAATCTTCATAAAAAATAGCATATTCGCACCTCTCAAATTTGAGAATAGTTATATCGTTATCCCTTTCGGGTTTGATATGCTAATAACTACAAAACAAAAAACAAACAAAGATGGCTTTTAAAAAAGACCAAATTAAGCGTTTTGACTACAGTAAAGTAATCATCACCCTTGCTTCCCCAGACTCTGTTTTGAAACGATCAAATGGAGAAATCAAGAAACCAGAAACAATTAACTATAGAACCTACAAGCCAGAAATGGAGGGTTTGTTTTGTGAGCGTGTTTTTGGACCTTCTAAAGACTATGAGTGCTACTGCGGTAAGTACAAACGTATCCGTTACAAAGGTATTGTTTGCGACCGTTGTGGAGTAGAAGTTACAGAAAAGAAAGTTAGAAGAGAACGAATGGGTCACATCAAATTAGTGGTGCCTATTGTTCATATTTGGTATTTCAAATCATTGCCAAATAAAATTGGTTATTTACTAGGAACAAGTACTAAGAAACTTGAATCAATCATTTACTATGAGCGATATGCTGTTATCCAACCAGGTAAAGCAGCAGATGGCGTATTGATGATGGGAGATAAAGGTGAAGAAACAAGAAATATTGCTCAACTAGATCTGTTGACCGAAGAGGAATATATGACCATCTTAGACAGCGAAGAGTTGAAAAACAATCATCTTTTACCTGATGAAGATCCAAACAAGTTTATTGCTAAAATGGGTGCTGAAGCAGTTAAAGACTTATTAGCAAGAATAGATATCGATGAGCTATCTTATAGCCTTCGCCATGCTGCTGCAAATGAGACTTCTCGTCAGCGTAAATCTGAAGCTCTAAAACGTTTAAGTGTAGTTGAAGCTTTTAGAGAAGGAAATGAGCATCACGAAAATAAACCTGAGTGGATGGTAGTTCAATATTTGCCAGTTATACCACCTGAGTTGAGACCATTGGTGCCACTGGATGGCGGTCGTTTCGCATCATCAGATTTAAATGACCTTTATAGAAGAGTAATCATCCGTAATAATCGTTTAAAACGTTTGATAGAAATCAAAGCTCCAGAAGTAATCCTTCGTAACGAGAAGCGTATGCTCCAAGAGTCTGTAGATTCATTGTTCGACAACTCACGTAAATCAAATGCTGTGAAAGCAGAGGGCGGTAGAGCACTCAAATCTCTTTCGGATGTATTGAAAGGTAAACAAGGGCGTTTCCGTCAAAACTTGTTAGGAAAGCGTGTTGACTACTCTGGTCGTTCGGTGATTGTGGTTGGTCCAGACTTGAAATTACATGAGTGCGGATTACCAAAAGATATGGCAGCAGAGCTATTCAAGCCATTTATTATCAGAAAATTGATAGAAAGAGGAATAGTAAAAACTGTAAAATCAGCTAAAAAACTTGTAGATAGAAAAGAACCAGTAATCTGGGATATCTTAG
>JBIKJU010000082.1:0-8517 GCA_044360745.1 Chitinophagales bacterium | reverse complement strand
ATACTGATCATTTTCATAATCAAAATAGTCGTTTATGATATTACCACCCATAGTAATGAAGCAGACACCTAAACAAAGTAAAAAAAAAGAAAAGTGATTGAGAAATGTCTCTAATCCAGCATTTGAGAGTATTGGCCTTAGCACAAAGTACTGAAAGAAAAACATACTTAAAATAACAATCACTATATTTGTTGCCCTGATAAGTCTAAAAAACTGATATACTTTATCCATGCTTGTGTTTTTGTTGTATACTTTTAGATATTAAGCTATAAATTTCATGAAGAATTGGCGAACTTGATAAAAAATCTTTGTGTTTTTCTAACGTAAATTCATCTTGCCTTATGGCAGGTCCAGTCTGTAATAAAGATGGGTTGGTCATTTCTAATTTTTTGAAATAATTATTGATCAGAGGTTTTATAAGGTTAAAATCTAAATTATTTTCTTCCAATAATTCTTGAGAAAGATGTAAAATGTGATTTACGAAATTATTGGCAAAAACACCAGCTATATGAAGTTTAATTCTTTGAGAAGAAGAGAGTGTGATTACATTATTAGTTAGTAGATTTGCTATTGAAGATACTAAATTAAGAATATTTTCATTATTTGATTCTATAAAAATAGATACATCTGCGAAGTTAGTGTCAGTGTTTTTTATCATAGATACAAAAGGATACAAAACAGCTCTTTTTTTAATTGGTAGTAAATCGTCTATATCTATTGATCCAGAGCAATGTATAGCAATTCCATTGTAATTTTTTATATTATTGGACACTTCTTTAATAGCACTATCTGAGATACAAATTAAAATTATATCTACAGATAAATCCAGCTTATCTATTGGGGTATAAGATGAATTTGTAAGATTGGCTAATTTCTTACCATCTTCTTGATTTCTAGAACTTATTTCATAGATAGTAAGTCCACTTTTGTGAAGAGATTCTCCTAGAACAAAAGCTGCATTACCACTTCCTATTATAGATAATTTACTAATCATTTACGCCTTTTTTAGCATAGGGTTTAAAACAAAAATAAACGGCAATAATTCAAAACTAAAAATTCCCATTACAACGTAGTTGAAAACTAAAAAGGCAATAAAAAGAATAAGTAATATTTTATCAGCTTTATAAGTGAAGAATCCAATTAGACAAGAGAACTCTAAGACTGTTACTATTATAAAAAGAGATTGACTAAGAAGTTTATTTTCGATAAGTATTGTATAAAAACTTGTTTTTAACGATTCAGGAAAATCATTCATCCACTGAAAATGTTGGGCAGATAAAATGTCAGATTGATGACTAAGGTCAAAGAGTTGTCCTCTACTTATTTTCCAAAGTGCTGCAGAAAAAAATATAAATAAGAAATAGTAGCGAACAACTTTTAGTGATAAAAGTCTAGTCTCAAATTTCTCTGACCAAAATATAAAACTTACAAAAATAATACCCACTAAAGAATGAAAATGATGGCACGCATAAGTTGAGAAAACGATGTGGTAGACTACTAAGAGGGCGGATAGCAAAATACTCATCCATGTTTTTGAGATGAATATAGAAGAAGAAATAAGCATGAAGAGTGATAAATCAAAAAGAGTAGATATGATAGCTGAGCTGGTAATAGAACTTGGAATTTGCAAAAGATGGAAAAGCCAAAAAGTATTATCTATGTCTGGACAAATTAAACTTGAAGACCCGAGTTGAGACATTAAAGTATTTGCCCAAAATCTATACGCTAACCAAATTAATAGTAAGTACAAAAATTGAACTCTATTTTTTTCAATACTAGTTTCTATCCTCATAGTTTATTAAGGTGTCTTTATTAGATAAAACAATGAGAGAAGGATTTTTTACAAATCGCATATCTGCTAAATAGCTCATCAGCCATTTGGGATATTCTGTTTCTAAGGATTTTTTATTTAAAAGTTGATTTTTAAAGTATGAATTTGCTGCTGGATAATATATGCTATCTACTCGTTTATTTATCACGTTTTTTTCTCTTTCAATAAAGTTTTTTTCGAGTAGTGACTCATATTTTTGTAAAGAACCTATCACTAATGATCTTTTACAATCTATGAGATTTGAGGGTTTTATTAGTTTCTTATCAATGTATATCTGATAAGATGTTAAGTTTAGTATATCTACTTTTTCCGAATACATTCCATAGTTTAAAAACGGGAAACTTTCTACTCCTTTTATTGTAAAGAAAATTTGTAATCCTATAAATCCTACCACCATTGTAAAAAGGACTTTATGCTTTTTTAAAAGCAAGACCAGAAATCCATATATACTGTTATCCTTCATACATCAAATTACATCCTCTAATATCTGCATAGCCCATTCTTCCCAATACTTCAAAACTAGCATCTCCACTTAATTTTCCTATATCACTAGTTTCTATAAATGCGCATGAATGGAGATTTGCTAAATCTATTATATTAATTCCACCTATTTTAAGATTATCTTCGTATTCAGTAGGGGAGTAGGTATCTCTAATTAATATTTTCATCCAGGCAGGAGACTCAAAACAATTATTTGAGTTTAAATATGCTTGAGATAAAAGTTCTGTCATTCCATATTCACTTCCTATATTTTTCAACTCAAAAGCTTCTTTTAATTGATAATGAATTTCAGTTCTAGTCATTTCCTTTCTTTTGCCTTTCATTCCACCAGTTTCTATGATTTCAGTATGTCTTAATGGCATAGGATGTTTAGCGGCAAAATCCAGTAAGGCATAAGAAACGCCAAATAATATAGTCGGAGTTTTAGCATCTTCTAATGTTTTTAATACAGATGATAATTTTTCAAAATCATTAAGGAAAAATCCATTAAGCTCGTTTCCACTTTTTTTGATGAGTGATTCCACCATATATACTAATGAGCTATTTCCTCTTTCCAAATAAGAAGGTAAAAGCCCAAGTATGGCAAAGTTTTCGGTTTTACCATATCGTTTTTCGAAAGTATGAATAAATGATGCTTTATATAATTCTTCATCAGCTACAAAGTGTTTGCTTGGTGTTTGGCCAGTAGTGGTACTACTTTCAAATACAAATTTACATGATTTGTTTTGATCTAAAATTGTATGTGTTTTGAAAAAATGTATTGGTAAAAATGGTATATCTGTTATCGTTTGTACCGTTGATGGATTTTTTTTTCTTAAGTCGCAATATGCCTTATAAATAGACACATTATGATATTGATATTCAAATATCTCAAGCGAAATTTTATCAAAATCTTTGTTATCTATTCCTATTATTTTATCTATCCAGCTCAATATTCCTTAACTTTGTTTGTAAATGTAATAATTCGCTTTATTTTCGTTATCACTTATGCGAGTATCTTTAATTTTATTTGTTTTTATTTGTTTTTTTGCTGACTGTACAGTCAAGCAACCATCTTATCCTATTGTACCCGCTGTTGTCTTTAAGGAATATAGTAGACCTCAAGTAATGAATATGGATACATTTTCTTTGGTGGTATCATTTACTGATGGTGATGGAGATATTGGGATTAGAGCAGGAACGATACCTCGCAATGATACAGTTTGTATCACACCAAATGAAATCATAAAAACTAACCCTGGTTTTAATATTTTTTATACCGATTTGAGAGATGGGTGTATGCAATTTGCCAGAACAGAATTTTACGACCCACCTCCTAAAAATAAATCAACAAAAGGTGAGATAGTGCTCAATTTAGCTGCTTTTTGTAAAAAAGTATGCACTCTCTCTGGGTGCAATGATACCGCAAGGTTTGAAATCATCCTTCGTGATCGATCAGGCAACTTTAGTAATCCCATTGTCACCCCTCCTTTAGTCATCACAGGTTGTTTTTAGAAGTCTTTTTTGTGTTTGCTATATCTATTTTATTCTTATTTTTACATTGTGTTAACAATATTGTAATTGAAGGTTGAGAATGAATAGAGTAGTTATTACCGGATTAGGGATTTATTCTAGTATAGGAAAGAATGTTGATGAAGTAACAGAATCACTACGTGCTGGAAAATCAGGAATTGTTTTTGATGAAGCTCGATTTGATTATGGCTATCGATCTTGTTTAACTGGTTTTGTTGAACAGCCGCAACTTAAAAGCCTTTTAGATAGAAGGTCTAGAATTATGCTTTCCCAAGAAGGAGAATATGCATACATGTCTACATTAGAAGCCCTAAAAATGGCTAATATTGATCAAGATTATTTAGATACACATGAAACTGGTATTATTTTCGGGAATGATAGTACTGCACAAGCAGTAATTGAGTCAAATGATATAATAAGAGAAAAGAAAAATACTCAATTTGTTGGAAGTGGAGCAGTATTTAAAACAATGAATAGCACGGTAAACATGAATTTAGCAACTATTTTCAAGCTGAAAGGTGTAAATTTTACGATTAGTGCAGCTTGTGCGAGTGGCTCTCATTCGATTGGGCTAGGCTACATGATGATTAAGCATGGCTATCAAGAACGAGTCATATGTGGCGGTGCGCAAGAAATAAATGTTTTTGCAATGGGCACTTTTGACGCTTTGGGGGCTTTTTCTGTTCGTGATGGAGATCCAACCAAGGCACTTCGTCCTTTTGATAAATCTCGCGATGGCTTAGTGCCAAGTGGAGGAGCTGCTACTGTGATTATAGAGTCCTTGGAGTCTGCTCAAGCAAGAGGCGCAGATATTTTAGGCGAGATAGTAGCATATGGTTTTTCTTCAAATGGTGGACATATTTCAAACCCTACAGTAGAAGGACCTCAGCGCTCACTAGCTATGGCACTTAAATTAGCAGAACTTAGTCCAGAAAGTATAGGTTATATTAATGCCCATGCTACCTCTACTCCACAAGGAGATGCTAGTGAAGCTCAAGCAATTTATAATATTTTTGGTGAAAATAAAACACCTGTAAGCTCTACTAAATCTATGACTGGACATGAATGCTGGATGGCAGGATCGAGTGAAATAGTATACAGTATGTTAATGATGAAGCATGGTTTTATAGCTCCAAACATAAATTTCAATGAACCTGATGAATTTTCTGCTAAGATAAATATAGTGCCATCTACCATATATGAAAACTTTAATGTATTTTTGTCTAATTCTTTTGGTTTTGGGGGCACTAACTCTACTATCATAGTCAAAAATTGGGACAACTAGAAAACAACAGCAAATGAGTAATTTAGACGTAATTGAAAAAGTAAATAGTCTACTAATTGAAGAATTCGAGATTGAACAAAGTGATATTTCAGTAGATGCTCCACTCAAAGATGTTCTTCAGCTAGATAGCCTTGATTACGTAGATTTAGTAGTAATGCTTGAAGGTAATTTTGGATTTAAAGTAAAACAAGAAGACTTTGCAACTATCAAATCATTTTCTAATCTATATGACTATGTGTTGGCTAAAATCCCTCAGTCTGTAAAATCTTAATTCCCTTTTATGTCGGAATGGAAAGGGAAATCTCGTGGCAACACACTTGGCTATCGGTATTTTGTTGTTCTAATTAAATACTTTGGTCTTTATCCAGCTTACTTATTTTTATTTTTTGTAGCTGCTTATTTCTATTTTTTTGTTACTAAAGAACCTAAACATTGGCTTCGTAAATACTTTAAGGAACGAATAGGATTTTCACCGCTCAAAACAGAGTGGACTATTTATAAAAACTTTGTTTTACTAGGACATGTGCTTATCGATAAAATAGCGATATCGGCTGGTTATAGTAAAAAATATACTACTCGGTCTAATGGAGCTGAAAATTTACGAAACCTTGTAGCTCTTGATAAAGGGGGAATCTTGTTAGGTGCCCATTTAGGAAATTGGGAAGTAGCTGGTCATTTTCTTTCCAATTATTCTGGTAAAATAAATGTGTTGATGTTTGATGGTGAAGATGAAAATATAAAAGCCTATATGGAAAGTGTAATAGGCGGAAAAAAGTTTAATATTATTAATATCAAAAATGATTTATCGCATGTATATGCAGTGAGTGATGCCTTAGAAAGAAAAGAAATAATTTGTATTCATGCTGATCGCTTTTTACCTGGTAATAAGACTGTAGTCGTTTCTTTTTTGGGAAAGAAGGCTCAGTTTCCTGTAGGAGCATTTCAACTTATAAAAACATTTAGAGCCAATTACACTTTTGTATATGGAATCAAAACTGATCTTACACATTACGACTTTTATGCCCGACCACATCGAACAGCCACTGCTGATTCTAAAATAGAAGAGATGATAATAGATTATGTCTCTGATTTAGAAAGTATGGTCGTTAAGAATCCTGAGCAGTGGTTTAATTATTATGATTTTTGGAAAGCAAAATTATAGAATATGAATTTTCCTTTGAGTATAGCAGACACAACAAAGCTATTGCCACAAGAGCATCCTTTTGTGTTTGTTAGTAGGTTGGAGAGTATGGATGAAACCCAATGTGTTACATCTTTTGATATAACTGCGGGGCAAGTATTGGTAGTTGATGGTATACTAACCGCATCGGCTTTAGTAGAAAATATGGCGCAAAGTTGCGCAGCTATGATGGGAGCTAGAGGCAAAATGCTTGGAGAAGCCCCCAAAGTGGGTTTTATAGGTGACGTTCGTTTCTTTAACTGTTCTTTTTTGCCTTCAGTTGGGGATACTATTTTTACAGAGATTGTTATAGAAAATCAAATATTTGATGTCACGATGGTCTCTGGTAAAGTAAAATATAAAGGAGAGCAAATTGCAACTTGTAAAATGAAAATTTTTGTGCAAGCAAAGCAATAATAAATCTACATTTTTTCTAGATAGATTATATATTGTTTTACTCCTTCCTCTAAACTCATAAAGTGTTTGATATATCCTTGTTGTGCTAATTTAGTCATTTTTGCTTCCGTAAAATATTGATATTTATCTCTGATATCTTCAGGTGTTGGTATATATGATAGATGGATTTCTCTATTCATTGTATTGAATATAGCCTTTGCTAAATCATTAAATGTTCTTGCTTTGCCTGTCCCTAAATTATAAATCCCTGAACTTTGGGTTATAGATAATGAAATTGCATCTTTTAAGAAGAGACAAACATCAACCACGTCATCTACATAAATAAAATCGCGAAGCTGTCCACCATCAATATAATTAAGATTATGAGACTGAAAAAGTTTTAAACTTCCATTTTGTTTAATTTGATGGTAAGCATGATATACGACAGATGCCATTCGTTTTTTATGATGTTCATAAGGTCCATATACATTAAAGAATTTCAAGCCAAACCAAAATGGTGGAGTATGTTTTTCTTCTAATACAAATTCATCAAAAAGCTGTTTGGAAACACCATAAGGATTGAGGGGTTTTAACAGCCTAATCAAATCATGATTATCATCAAAACCTTGTTCGCCAGTACCGTATGTGGCTGCACTAGAGGCATATATAAAAGGGATTTGTTTTACAGTGCATATCTCCCACAATCTTTTGGAATAGGAGAGATTAAGTGAATCTAAAATTCTGAAGTTAAATTCGGTGGTATCAGTTCGAGCACCTAAATGAAACACAATTTCTATTTCTTCTTCATACTCTATAAGCCAATCTATAAAAATATCTCTGTCTATTTTTTTTGAATATAAAACAGATTCTAGATTTAGCTTTTTATCTTCAATATCAAACTGGTCTACTAATATTAAGTCTTGACGCCCAAGAACATTAAGTTTTCTTACAAGATTGCAACCTATAAATCCATTAGCTCCTGTGATGACTATCATCAGTTATAAAAAATTATGCTAGTTGTTGAACCTCTAAACGATGAACCCACCCAAATTTATCAGTTTCTATTCCAGATTTTATATTTGATAATCTCTCTTTCAGTTTGTTAGAAATTGTCCTTGATTCTACTGCAGGCAAATCATAATCTACTCCTCTATAATGAAAAGTGCCTATATGAGAAAGTACAGCTGCTGTTCCTGCGCCAAACATGTCTTGGAGTTTTCCTGTATTGTGAGCTTCTACTAATTCATCAACTGATATTTCACGTTCTTCGACTTTCACGCCTTCATCTTTAGCTAATGTTATCAAGCTATCTCTGGTAATGCCGTGAAGAATGGTGCCTTTTGTTAATTCAGGTGTTACTAACACGCCATCTATCAAAAAGAAAATATTCATAGTACCTATCTCTTGAATATATTTGTGATGTACCCCATCTAGCCAAAGCAACTGATCATAACCAAGCTTCTGGATCATTTGTAGTGGCATCATTGCAGCTCCATAATTGCCAGCCGCCTTTGCAGCACCTACTCCGCCAGGAGCAGCACGCACATATTCCTCACTAAGAAATACCCGAACTGGTTTACTATAATATGCTCCAACTGGACTTGTAAAAATACAAAATTTATAGCTTTCAGCTACTCGAATGCCTACGTATTTTTCGGTAGCAAACATAAATGGACGAATATAAAGAGATGAGAGTGGTTCAGATGGAATAAATGCTTTGTCTAATTGAATAAGAGTCTCTAAAGCCGTCATGAAAACTTCTTTTGGTATTGAAGGCATTGCCATTCTAAAAGCAGATTTATTCAATCTTTC
>JBIKJU010000007.1:0-25266 GCA_044360745.1 Chitinophagales bacterium | reverse complement strand
ACCTTTACCTTCTAAAAATTGGACTACCTCTTCTAAATTTTCTGCTCCGTACACATCTAAGTTATTGACTATAGCAGCCTCTCTGGCGTTTTGCTTTGGCAAAATAATTCCTTTAAATTTCTCTTTTCGAGCTTGTATGGCTATAGGCAAAGATCCTTTTATAGACTGCAATCCACCATCAAGAGAAAGTTCACCCATGATGATATATTCCTCCACGTTTTTTTCACAATCTATTTGCCCCGAGCCAGCCAAAATACCAATCGCAATAGTGAGGTCATAAGAAGATCCTTCTTTTTTTATATCTGCAGGAGCTAGGTTGATAACTACTCGTTGTCGTGGCATTTTATAACCGATATGTTTAATGGCAGTTTCTACTCTATGTTGGCTTTCTTTTACGGCATTGTCTGGTAAGCCTACCATAAAAAATTTCATGCCCTGCTCTACACTAGTTTCTACAGTGATAGTAGCAGCATCTACTCCATAAACAGCGCTTCCATAAGTTTTTACGAGCATAATTGTGGCAAAATATTAAATTAGTTTTTAAATTTCATAAAGCTAGCATCAAAATTCACTTTTTATGGACATCAAACAATTGATAGACAAAGATAATTTTACAGAGCAATTAGAGTCGTTAAAAAAAGAAATGCATCATCTACGGATGAAAATAGACGAGGATTATGTTAGGGATAAAAACTTCATCAATAAAGAAATTGCAAACGCAATTACACATGGTGTCGGGGTGGTGCTTTTTATTGTAGCTGTTCCTATTTTGCTTTCCTATTGTGCTATACATACAAAACCTCTTTTTACATGGAGTGTAGCGCTTTTTGGCTTTGGTTTGATGATGGTTTATTTCTCCTCTACTTTATACCATGGCATTCAACACGAGAAGGCAAAAAGGGCGTTGCGGATAATAGATCATATCAGTATTTTTATTTTGATAGGAGGAAGTTATACGCCAATAGTCTTAAGTTGCTTGCCAGATGAAAAGTCAACACCCTTTTTAATTATGTTATGGATCTTGATAATTCTAGGATCAATAGGAAAGTTATTTTTTACAGGTAGGTATAGGTTGTTTTCTACAATGTTTTATGTTGCGATTTGTTGGATGGCATTAGGTGTAATTCATATTTTGTTTGAAACCATGCCAGGTTTTAGCTTTAATACGCTGATAGTTGGTGCTGCACTTTATAGCATAGGCGTTGTTTTTTATCTATTAAAATCTATAAACTACAACCATGCTATTTGGCATGTATTTGTATTGGGGGGAAGTATAAGCCACTATATTACTATGTTGGAAATAGCCCACTACTATCCTAACCTTTAATTTTTCTTCAATAATTTTCAAAATAAGACACTTTTTTTTACCTTAGCAAGACAAACAGTAAATTATGAGATATTTATTACTTATTTTTTTAGCTTTTAACAGTTTGTTTTTAGTTGCGCAAAACAATGTTGGTATTGGAATAACTAACCCCGACCCGTCCTCTCTTTTAGATTTGTCATCTACTGATAAAGGGTTTCTTGTACCTCGTGTCAATACCGCACAGCGAAATGCTATTTTGGCTCCAGCGAGAGGGCTATTAGTTTATGATACAGATTTGTCTTGCTTTTTTTATTTTGATGCTGGCTGGAATAATCTATGTAATGCAGGACCAACAGGACCAACAGGTGCCACTGGCTTACAAGGTATACCAGGAAATACTGGAGCTACTGGTGTTGCTGGACCTCAAGGGCTACAAGGCGTAACAGGAAACACAGGTGCAACGGGCGCAACAGGCTCAACGGGTGTAACAGGAAACACAGGCTCAACGGGCGCTACAGGCGCCACAGGAAGTATAGGTGCAACAGGTGATACAGGCGCCACTGGCTTACAAGGTATAGCAGGAAATACTGGCGCAACGGGCTCTACAGGAAGTACAGGAGTTACAGGACCTACAGGAAGTACAGGGGCTACGGGCTCTACAGGAAACACAGGTACAACAGGAGCCACAGGAAGTACAGGTTCAACGGGAGCTACGGGTGATACAGGAGCCACAGGAAGTACAGGTTCAACGGGTGATACAGGCGCAACAGGAAGTATAGGAGCTACAGGAGCAACGGGTGATACAGGAAGTACAGGAAGTACAGGTGCAACGGGCGCAATAGGAGCTACGGGTGCAACAGGAGCCACTGGAGATACAGGCGCAACGGGTGATACAGGCGCAACAGGTTCTACGGGATCTTCAGGTAGCACTGGCTCAACTGGAGCTACCGGACCAACTTGGAACATTACAGATATCAATTATAATACAAATGGGAATGTAGTTCTTACTACTGACCAACCCAATACATTTACCTCTACCCGAAAAGCATGGTTGCTTGATGGCAATGGTGGCACAAATCCTCCAACCGAATTTATTGGAACAACAGATGCCCAAAACTGGGTAATGAAAACCAACAATGTAGATAGAGCAATAATTTTAGCAACTGGAAATTTTGGAATCGGTGAAATAAACCCAATAGACAGACTACAAGTATCTGGAGGCAATACAAGGATAGGTGAAGTGATCACTACAGTAGGCGCTGCTGGCCCAGGTCGTTCTTTAATTTTCTCTGGTGGTCCTGCCTTTGCAGGATTTGATAGTGACAATTCAGACCCTTTAGTCATGTACCGATATAACTCAGCTGTGGATGTATCTGAACTTCGCATGAACATAGGCGATAATAATGGTCCAGCAGGTTTAGATGCCTTAGTCATAGGTAATAATCAAGCAGGCGGATGGTTTCCTAAAGTTTGGGTACGGTCTGATGGTAAGACAACAATATCTCGAGACGGACAGCAAGAATGTTGTGGTAATGATGCTACTTTGGCATTAGCAGAATTGACTGCAGGTGGGGGTGGAACTGGAAGGGTAGCCAGTGTTTCTTTCCATAATGGCAATCAGTATCAAGGCCAAATGTCATTAGTGGCAGATAACACTGGACTAGGTTTAGCTGCTGGTAGACTAAGATTAAGTTCTAGTGGATTAGCTGGTACAGACCCATTAGGATTACAGCTTACAGGCAATCTATTTTATGGAAACTCAGACTCTCGAACCCAAACAAGAGCTGATGCAGGACTGCAAGGAAATGCAGGCGCTCAATCTGGTTTTTATGAATTTAACCAACCCTCTGGTAATAGCCAAAGTTATAATTACCCTGCGGGATATAGTGGCAATACATGGTGGCATATGATAGACACTCGGCATTCAAATGCTGGTAATAATTTCGCCATGCAATTCTCAGGTTCTTTCTTCGATCAAAAATTATTTTTCAGAAAAACAAATAGCAATCCGTCTACTGCATGGAACAGAATTGTAAACTCTTATGATGCTTCTGTTACCTGCGGATATTTAATGACTGATGTTAGTGCAGTAAACGGAACGGTTGAGGGTTCTCTGACTGTACAAATTGTCAACGGTACACTTACTGTTACCGGCTTTAATGAGGGAGGCGGAAATCTTGGCAATTGGTACACCTTGTCTAATGTGGCTAATGCAAAAGTGGTTGTGCTGATCACTAATGATGATGTGGCGAACTGTGGTGGAAGTGCTAGAGTGAGTTCTACAAGAGTTTTTTCAGTAACAAACAACGGTGGAGCCTCAAATCAGGGAACCGACATGGGTTGTAGTGGTTCTGACGGAAACAACATGACCTTCTTCATTACTTTTAACCCTTTGTAGATTCCTGCTAATCTTCAAAAAAGGCAGTTTTGCCAATGGTTGGCTATGCCAACTTCAGATAAAGGAGCAACTGTTTGTTGGCAAGGATGCCAACAAGGAGCAAAAATTGTTTGGAAACAATCTGATAAGTTGCGATACAAACAACCTTTCCCGGCAATTTTCGGTCTATTAAGTTGTTCAACCGATATATTCAACTTTATTGAATTAATATATTATTTTTGTTTTCTAATAAACATATAAACATCTATGAAAAAACATTTTCTTTTTATGATGCTGCTTGCTGTAATTAGCTTACCACTTATTGCGCAAAACAATGTGGGCATTGGCACTACAGCTCCAAATCCGTCCTCTCTTTTAGATTTGTCATCTTCAGACAAGGGGTTTCTTGCACCTCGTGTCAATACCGCACAGCGAAATGCTATTTTGGCTCCAGCGAGGGGGCTGTTAGTTTATGACACGGATTTATCTTGCTTTTTTTATTTTGATGCTGGCTGGAATAATCTATGTAATGCAGGACCAACAGGTGCTACTGGCTCACAAGGTATACCGGGTATTGCAGGTGCTACAGGCGCTACTGGTGTTGCTGGACCTCAAGGTATACAAGGCGTAACAGGTAATACTGGATCTACAGGTAATACGGGTAATACAGGCGCTACTGGCAATACAGGCGCAACAGGAGCTACAGGAAGTACAGGCGCAACAGGTGCTACGGGAGCCACAGGCGCAACGGGTGCAACGGGTGCAACAGGTGATACGGGCGCAACAGGAAGTACTGGAACCACTGGCGCAACAGGCCCAACAGGTCCAAGTACATTTTGTGCAGCAGCGGTTGTTGATTATGTTACCAAATTCACATCAGCTACAGAAATTTGCAACTCAATAATTCATGATAACGGCACTCAAATAGGTGTTGGTTTATTGGCTGGATACAGAAGAGCAGATGTAGCTGGCGATATGCGATTAAGACTCACTGGTACAGATATGGGAACAGTCAATTCGGTTCAATTAGAAATTTCTAATGCTGGTGCAGGTACGGCTGCTATTGCATTTCACAAAGAAGGGGTGTGGGGAGCGCATTTTGGATTAGATACCGACAACTGGTTTAGTACACGTGGCTGGAGCCCAGGCGCTACAGGATATACAAACCTTAAAGCGGGCGCTTACGCATCTTATGGTCAAGCAAGTTTCTTCTATCAGGGAGGGCAAGTAGATGGTACAAGTAATGTAGTGCTTAGAAATGATGGAACACAAGTGTATATTTATCCATGGGGTACTCCAAATCCTGGTAGCAACGTATATTTTGGTGCAGGAGCTATCGTAAATACGAGAGTAAATGGTCGTATCCAGTCTTATGGCGGCAACAATTACTTAGATGGCAACTTAAATGGAACAGGCTGGAAACTAGTGTTTGCGAATGGCAGTGGAGAACTTTTTAAAGGCGATGCTGTACCTGCTGCCGATAAGCCAATATTTACAAGACGATATTTTTGCAATGCAAACTGTGATAATCCAGATAGAAATACAGGGGTTTCTACAGCAGATTGGGTGTGCGTAGTAGCAGGTTTTTACCCACAAAGTAATGACGGGAGTACGAGAAGCACGAGAGCTAGATGTTATGCTAATGGCGGCAGCGGCACATGGTTTTTTAAAGGCGATTTGCAAAGTCCTAGCAATGAAAGTTGGGATGTAGATTTAATGTTTATAAGAAGAAATTTGATAGATGATCAGCGTCCTGGATCTTCTGGTGGTGGAGGCACAGGATTTTAATAAATTTTTTTTGATGAATTAATATTCAGTTTTCTATCTTAGCGCATCAAAAAAACGAATATGGTAGAAGTAAGTGAGGTATTATCGGAGGTGAAATCTCAAATGAATAAAGCAATTGAGCATTTTGAATTTGAACTATCAAAAATAAGAGCTGGTAAATCTAGCCCGAGTATGGTAGATAGTGTGATGGCAGAAGCTTATGGTACACTTACCCCTATAAGTCAATTAGCGAATGTATCTACACCTGATGCTCGTACCATTACTATACAGCCTTGGGATGCTTCACTTTTACAGCCGATAGAACGTGGTATTATGATGGCTAACATAGGCCTTACACCTCAAAATGATGGTAAAATTATTCGACTTAACATACCACCATTAACTGAAGAAAGGCGAAAAGAATTGGTGAAACAAACCAAAGTAGAAGCTGAAAACTGCAGAGTGTCGCTACGATCTGCACGCAGAGAGGGCAATGAGACAATTAAGAAAATGCTAAAAGATGGATTGCCAGAAGATGTAGCCAAAGATGGAGAGGAAGAGATCCAAACTATTCTGAATGATTTCTCTGCTAAAGTAGATAAACATTTAGAAGTGAAAGAAAAAGAAATAATGACCGTTTAGTTTTTCTTTTTTCCTTACTTTTATCGCTATGGAAAATCTTCGTTCGTTTTGGAATGACCTCCCAGCGGTGCGTATTTTAATGCCGTTCCTACTCGGACTTTTATTTGCTATAGCTCTACTCCATTTTATTTTTCCCCCTACTTTGTTTATTCCTTTTCTGAGTTGGATGTATGCCTTACTCTGTTTTTTAGTTTTTGCACTCATAATCGTAGTCTGGATTGGGTATAAAACAAAATCATTCGATTTGTATTATGGAAAACGGTATCTCTGGGGCGCAGCTATTTTTTTTCTTTTGTTTTTTATTGGTGTTTTAAGATTGTTGACTGCCACAGAGCTCTTTGAGCAAGAGCATTACTTTCATCAATCTCAGCCAGAACTGTTTTTGGTGCAAGTTGATAAACCACCAGTAAAAAAAGCAAAAACCACCTTTCTTATTTGTCGTTTTTTAGAAGATAGCAGTGGCAAGAAAATGGGCGGATTATTAAACCTAATGACCCCTACTGACAGTATCAGCAGTTTGATTAATTATGGCGATTGGTTGATGGTAAAAGGCAAACCACAGTGGCTCGAACCGGCTAAAAATCCTTACGAGTTTGACTACGCCCAATTTCAACATTTTAGAAATATTTACTACCGATTATATGCTAAGTCCGGGCAAATTAAAATCGTGAGTTCCAATAATGGGAATGTGATTTTGTCCTCCGTAAATCAACTCCGAAACTATTTTCTCTCTATCATACACACCCATGTAAAAACACAAGACGAACGCGCAGTGGCTGGGGCATTGATGCTTGGACATAGAGATGACATGAGCCAAGAGATAGTGCAAGCCTATGCCAGTAGCGGAGCCCTGCATGTGATGAGCGTGAGCGGGCTGCATGTGGGTATAGTGTATTTGGCTTTGCAGTTTTTACTCTCCTGGATGGATAGACGGAAAAACTTAATAGTGCTGAAGGCTTTGATTTTGATTGGAGCTATGTCTCTTTATGCCATACTCACAGGTTTAGCGCCTTCGGTGTTGAGAGCGGTAGTGATGTTTAGTTTTTTTGTAGTTGCCAAAACCATCAAGCGAGATGCAAATATGTACAACATTCTAGCAGTTTCGTGTTTAGCTCTTTTGGTGTACAATCCTTACCTAATCACCGAACTAGGATTTAAACTGTCTTATCTAGCGGTGCTAGGCATTGTAGCGCTTTACCCAATTTTACACAAACAGTGGATTGTTAAAAATAAAGTATTGGCATTTATTTGGTCGATCAGTTGCATGTCGATGGCGGCTCAAATCGCTACATTTCCAATAGGCTTATATTATTTTCATCAATTTCCTGTGCTTTTTATCATCTCTAATCTTATCGTTATTCCTGTCAGCAATTTTATTATTTATTTAGGCATGTTGCTGTTTTCTGTGGGCGAAATAGCATGGCTCAGCAAATGGTTAGGAATAGTCTTTTATTATATGATTTATTACCTCAATCAAATCATACTTTTAATTGAAAAAGCTCCCTTTTCGCTGGTCGAAGAAATCTATATTTCGCAAACTGAAATGTATCTCATGTATTTGTTGTTTGGCTTAGTGCTTTTAATGTACTACAAGTTTAAAACTAAATATCTGACTACATCACTTCTAATTGGTATATGTATATTAGCTATCAGAGCAGAACGTGTAGTGCAAACTACTCGCCAAGAGTCACTAACTGTATATTCTATTCCTAAGCAAAAAGCCATTTCTTTTGTGACAGGACGAGAAGCGACCATAGATATTGATTCATCGGTTTTGAACAATAAAAGTAAAATGCTTTTTCATGTTTTACATCATTGGTGGGCGATACGGGTGAATCAAAAAACCCCAGTTGACAGCATAGTAGAAGATTCATCTTTTGTAAAGCTTCCATTTGGCTATGCTAAAAAAATGATCGACAAGAATGTGTTGGTCATCAATAATCACTTTCATAAAATTTCGAGTACAAGTCTCTTGCCACAAGATATCGTCATATTGTCTGGCAATAAAAAGATAAATATAAAAGAGGTACATCAACTTTTTACACCAAAGGAAATCATATTTGACTGTTCTAATAAAAAGTGGCGAGTAGAAAAATGGAAATTAGATTGTGATTCGCTTGGCATAAAATATCATGACGCTAAAGAATATGCCTATGTAAGGGAATTCTAAACGCTTTTATTCTCCACAAATAGATTAACCAATGCATCGCTCACACCTACTTTAGAGAAGCCTCCATCGTGATATAAATTTTGCATGGTTACATATCGGGTGAGATCAGAAAACAACGTAATGCAGTAATCGGCACAAGCTGCAGCGCTGGCATTGCCAAGTGGCGACATTTTTTCTGCAAAGCCAAAAAATACATCAAATCCTTTTATGCCAGATCCAGCAGTTGTCATAGTGGGTGACTGAGAAATAGAGTTGATTCTCACCTTTTTTTCCGTACCATAGTAGTAGCCAAACGACCTAACTATCGACTCTAAAGCAGATTTGGCATCCGCCATATCACCATATCCCGGGAATGCTAACTGTGCTGCTATGTAGCTGAGCGAAACTACAGATCCCCATTCATTTATGGCATCTAGTTTTTTGCAAGATTGTAGCGTTTTATGTAATGAAAATGCTGATATATCATAGGTCTTGTGCATCCACTCGTAATTGAGGTCTGTATAGGTTTTGCCTTTGCGCACATTTGGCGACATACCTATCGAGTGCAATACGAAATCCAACTTGCCTCCAAGATGTGCCATGGAGTCTTGAATGAGCTTTTCTAAATCTTCTACCGATGTAGCATCTGCTGGTATCACTATAGTGTTACAAGCTTCCGCTAGTTTGTTTATTTCACCCATTCGTAGTGCTACAGGAGCATTAGTTAGTACAAATTTCGCGCCCTGCTCGTGAGCTTTTAACGCTACTTTCCAAGCTATAGAGTTTTCATCTAATGCGCCAAAAATAATTCCCCTTTTGCCTCTTAGTAAGTTATTCATAGTCTTAGTGTTTCAAAAGTAAATGTAGTATTTTTCTCATTTTACCAAACAAAAAGGTCGTTCATGACGAACGACCTTTTCTATAAGCTTAGTTATTGTTAACCTTGATAAAGCGCTTCTATGTTTTTGGTGTACTTCTCGGTTACCACTTTTCTTTTCACTTTCATAGTAGGAGTAAGTTCGCCACCATCTACAGTCCACTCTTCAGCTAATAGTTCAAATCGTTTGATTGTTTCCCATTGACCAAAGTGTTTATTTTTTTCTTCAATTTTTTCATTGAAAAGGGCTTTTACTTTTTCGCTTTTGATGATATCAGCATTGCTAGCCACATTTACACCATTAGCAGTACACCATTCTTTTAGATTTATAAAATTAGGAACGATTAGAGCACTGACATAGTTTTTGTTTTCCCCTATTACGAGCATTTGCTCTATAAAAGATATTTCTTTCATTTTACTTTCGATTGAAAGTGGCGCAATGTATTTGCCACCAGAAGTCTTGAAGATTTCTTTTACACGGTCAGTTATTTTTAAATATTTCAAACCTTTTGCATCTATGAAAGTTCCTACATCTCCCGTTTTGAGCCATCCGTCTTGAATAGTTTCAGCGGTTAAGTCTGGTCTATTGTAGTAGCCCATCATCACATTGGGGCCTTTGCACCAAATTTCACCTTCGTTTTCTTTCATACCCTCTCTATGGTCAAGTTTTACTTCTACACCATCTATGACAACACCTACTGTACCAAAAACCACCTTATCTATTTCAAAAGGAGTAACTGTGATCACAGGTGAAGATTCAGTTTGGCCATACCCCTCACATACAATGATGCCTGCAGATGTAAATACTTTAGCTAGTTTTGGATTGAGCTTTGCAGCGCCAGTACAGATACCAATAACATTCCCGCCCAGAGCTTCGCGCCATTTCGAAAATATCAATTTGTCAAAAGCCCGATATTTTAATGAATCAATAAAGCCATATTTTTTGCCTACTTCAAAATTATTAGCAAAATCTAATGCCGCTAAATAAAGTTTCTTTTTAAATCCATCTAGATTAGCCGCTGCGGCTTCTAGTTTCATATATACTTTCTCTAATAATCTTGGAACTGTAGTAAAGAAATTTGGCTTCACCTCTTTAAGGTTTTCGGCTATGGTTTCCATACTTTCCGCATAATAAATAGAAACACCATTTACGATATATGTAAAGCCCACCATTCGCTCAAATATATGACAGAGTGGAAGAAAACTCAAAATTCGTTTGTCTGGACCTAAGGGTAAAAGAGGATTCACGGCTTTCACATTGCTCACGACATTGTTATGAGAAAGCATTACACCTTTTGGGTTTCCGGTAGTGCCAGATGTATAAATGATGGTAGCTAAATCAGAAGGTTTTATGCTGTCTTTTATAGTCTCTATAGCTGCAAAATCGCCACCATCACCCAGAGTCAAAAATTCTTTCCAGTTTTTTGCACCTGGCACATCATTAAACGTATAAATGTCTATTAGGGATGGCACATTAGGTTGAATCGCTTTCATCTTGTTATAAAGATTTTGGTCTTCTACAAATGCGTATTTAATAGAAGCGTCATTAAAGATGAAATTGTATTCTGATTCACTTATCGTTGGGTACACTGGCACATTTACTAATCCAGCTTGCAAGCTGGCCAAATCCATGATATTCCACTCTGGTCTATTGGTAGATACAATCGCTATTTTATCTTCTCTTTGTAGTCCAAGTTTTAGAAAAGCAAGAGATGCTTTATTGGCTTTGTCAAGCACATCTTTAGTGGAGTATTTTATCCATTGTCCGTTTTCTTTTCTGCAAATAGCATCTTCCTTTGGAAAATTAGCATTTTGATAATGAATTATGTCGAATAATCTTGTGAAGTCTTTCATGGTTTTGATTTTAGTCGATAAATGTATTATTTTTTATAAAAACAGATAGCAACACACTCAAAAAAAATCTTAATTCCATTGTATTTTAAAAATCAAAGCTATTTTTTACCTTTGCACATGGCAACAAATACTACTAATCGCTTCGCAAAAGAAGGTATCACCTTTGATGATGTACTCTTAGTCCCTGCATACTCTGAAATCTTACCAAGAGAGACATCACTCAAGACAAACATTACCAAAAATATTCAAATCAACATTCCTCTGATTTCTGCTGCTATGGATACCGTGACAGAATCGGCCATGGCTATAGCTATTGCTAGAGAGGGAGGCATGGGTATTTTACATAAAAACATGACTGTAGAGCGACAAGCAGAGCAGGTGAGAAAAGTAAAAAGAGCTGATAGTGGTTTGATATTAGATCCAATTATTTTAGATGAAAAAGCTACAGTAGGGGATGCTCTCAGACTAATGGGTGAAAATAGAATTGGAGGAATTCCAATTGTCAATAGCCAGAAAAAGTTGATTGGTATTTTGACCAATCGCGATTTGAGATTTGAAAAAAATAAATCAAAAAAAGTAACAGAGGCTATGACCAAGGATCGCCTCATCACGGCTCCAAAAGGAACCGACCTTAAAAAAGCTGAAACCATACTTGAAAAATATAAAATTGAGAAATTGCCGGTCGTAGATAGCGCAGGCAAATTAGTAGGACTGATAACTTATAAGGATATTTTAAAAGTTAAATCTCATCCCTCATCTAGTAAAGACGATTTTGGTCGTTTGCTTTGTGGTGCGGCAGTGGGTGTGACATCAGATATAAATGAAAGAATAGAGGCTCTTTTAGGTGTGGGCGTAGATGTGGTAGTCATAGACACAGCTCACGGACACTCAAAAGGGGTGATACAGGCAGTTAGAAAGGCTAAAAAAGACTTTAAGCACATAGAGATTTTGTCTGGCAATATTGCTACTGCAGCAGCAGCCAAAGCTCTTATTGAAGCTGGAGCTGATGGTGTGAAAGTTGGCATTGGTCCTGGATCTATTTGTACCACAAGGATAGTAGCAGGAGTAGGTGTGCCACAGCTATCTGCTATAAACGAAGTTTACGCGATAACAAAAAAGTATGGAATACCATTGATAGCTGATGGTGGCATTAGATATACTGGAGATGTAGTAAAAGCTCTTGCAGCTGGAGCAGATGCTGTAATGGCAGGTGGACTTTTTGCTGGCACTGACGAAAGTCCAGGCGAGACAATCATATATGAGGGTAGGAAGTTTAAATCATATAGAGGGATGGGCTCAGTGGAGGCTATGCAGGAAGGCTCTAAGGACAGATACTTTCAAGATGCTGAAGACGATATCAAAAAGTTAGTGCCCGAGGGAATAGTGGGAAGAGTGCCATTTAAAGGTAGTGTAGCCGAAATTGTATACCAATATGTAGGTGGATTAAGAGCTGGGATGGGTTACTGTGGAGCAAAAAATCTTGAGGAGCTTAAAAAGGCTACTTTTGTTCGAATCACTCCTTCTGGAATGAACGAGTCTCACCCGCATAATGTAATGATCACTAAGGAGGCCCCAAATTATTCAAGATAAGCATAGAGAACTATAGGTTTATAAAGCGTACAAAATAAAATTTTTGAGCATATATTTCAAAAATCGTTTCCAAGCAGTAGTTCTGGCTATTCAAATAGACACAGGTATCCTACAGTTTTTTTTCTCAAAAAAACAAGAAAAAAATTCTGTAAAGTTTTTCCACAGCATGAAATATAATATTAGTAAGGGTTTGAAATAAAGAGTGGACAATATAAACATTTTGTGTTGATAAAAGTGCTTGACTCAATATTCTGAAAAATTTACATTCGTTTCACAATTCAGAAAAACTGGATTTTTCCACGATTTTATACCAAACAAAAAATATACAAATGGCAGCAAAGTTACAAAAGAAAGGCCTAGAGGTGAGTCGTCACTACACAAAAGACAGTGTCAGCGTGTTTGACATGTTTGAGTATGACTACAGAAGCAGCGTTATCAAAAATCCAGCAGGGGACTCCGTTTTTGAAATGCACAATGTAGAAGTGCCAAAGACATGGAGCCAAGTGGCTACAGATATTCTAGCACAAAAGTATTTTAGAAAAGCAGGGGTACCTCAAGCAGATGGCACAACAAGTGGTGAAACATCAATCAAGCAAGTAGCCCATAGAATGGCAGATTGCTGGAGACATTGGGGAGAAAAGTATGGATACTTTGCTTCTAAAAAAGATGCTACTGTATTCTATGAAGAATTAGTGTACTCCATAGTATCGCAAATGGCTGCTCCAAATTCACCACAATGGTTTAATACAGGACTTCATAGCTCATATGGCATTACAGGTAAGCCACAAGGTCACTACTTCGTAAATCCAGAGACTGGAAAACTAGAAAAATCAACATCAGCATATGAAAGACCACAGCCACACGCATGTTTTATCTTATCTGTAGGTGATGATTTAGTGAATGAAGGAGGTATCATGGATCTTTGGGTTCGTGAAGCAAGAATCTTTAAATATGGATCAGGCGTAGGGACAAACTTTTCAAATATAAGAGGAGAAGGCGAACGTTTATCTGGCGGAGGAACATCATCGGGTTTGATGTCATTCTTAAAAATTGGTGACAGTGCAGCTGGGGCTATTAAGTCTGGAGGAACTACAAGAAGAGCAGCTAAAATGGTATGCCTAGACCTTGACCACCCGGAGGTTATAGATTTTATTGATTGGAAAATGAAAGAAGAAAATAAGGTGAAAGCCCTTATTGATGCTGGATATAGCAATCACTATGAAGGAGAGGCATACAAAACTGTAGCAGGACAAAACTCAAATAACTCAGTTCGTATTCCTAACTCATTTTTTGAGAGATTAGAAAAAGGAGAAAACTGGGATTTGACCGCAAGGACTGACGGAAGATCTATGAAATCAATCCCTGCAAACGAAATTTGGAATAAAATAGCTGAAGCAGCTTGGAAATGTGCTGACCCAGGGGTACAATACAACACCACTATCAACGAATGGCATACATGCCCTGAAGATGGCCCTATTAGAGCATCTAACCCTTGCTCTGAATACATGTTTTTAGACAATACAGCTTGTAACCTTGCATCATTTAATTTGATGAAATTTTATGATGAGAAAAATCTAGTATTTGACGTAGCTGGATTTGAATATATGTCTAGACTTTGGACAATGGTTTTGGAGATATCTGTATTGATGGCTCAATTTCCTTCTCAAGAAGTAGCCCAACTATCTTATGATTTCAGAACTTTAGGTCTAGGATATGCAAATCTCGGCACGCTCTTGATGGTTTCAGGAATACCATATGATTCTGACAAAGCAAGAGCTATAGGAGGAGCTATCACCGCTATCATGACAGGTATAGCTTATAAAACGTCTGCAGAAATGGCTTCCGCTTTAGGTCCATTTGCAGGTTATGAAAAAAACAAACAACACATGCTAAGAGTGATGAGAAATCATCGCTATGCAGCATATAATGTTGCTAACGAAACATATGAGGGGATAGAAATAAAACCAATGGGTATCGACCAGTCGCAGTGCCCTGAGTATCTACTTAAGGCTGCTTGTAATGCTTGGGATGATGCCTTGCAATTGGGTGAAAAATTTGGCTATAGAAACGCTCAAACTACAGTGATAGCACCAACTGGCACCATAGGTTTGGTAATGGATTGCGACACTACAGGTGTTGAGCCAGACTTCGCTTTAGTGAAATTTAAAAAGCTATCGGGAGGTGGTTACTTCAAAATTATCAATCAATCTATTCCATTTGCACTTGAAACATTGGGTTACACTGAGGGTCAAGTACAAGATATTGTTAGATACGCAAAAGGTTCTGCTAGTTTAGATGGAGCTCCTTATATCAACACACAATCTTTGTTAGCTAAAGGTTTTAATGAAGCTGATATCGAAAAAGTAGAAAAGGGTTTACCTTCGGCATTTCATATTTCTTTTGTGTTTAATCAATGGACATTTGGAGAGGCTACAATGGCTAGATTGGGTATTGAGAGAACAGCCTATGAAAGCCCAAGTTTTAATCTACTTCGTACTATTGGATTTACTAAGGCTGAAATAGAAGCGGCTAACGAATATGTTTGTGGTACTATGACAGTAGAAGGTGCACCACACCTTAAGCCCGAGCATTATCCTGTATTTGATACTGCTAATAAGTGCGGTGAAAAAGGAACACGATTTATTCATGCAAATGGCCATATCAAAATGATGGGAGCCGCTCAGCCATTCCTATCAGGAGCTATTTCTAAAACAATCAACTTGCCAAATGAAGCCACTGTTGAAGATATTAAAAGCTGCTATGAGCTTAGCTGGAAGTTGGGCTTAAAAGCTAATGCACTTTATAGAGATGGTTGCAAGCTTTCTCAGCCATTATCAAACAAAAAAGAAGACGACAAAGAGGAGGAGCTTAGCACTCCTACAGTGTCAGTAACTACTCAAGAGTTTAGTAAATTGACCCCAGAACAAGTATTAGAAGCTGCTCGAATCTTAATGCAAGAGTCTACAGATACACAGTTTAAAACAGAACTTGCTCGAATCGTAGAGCGTAAAAAACTACCTGCAAAACGAAAAGGATTTGTTCAAAAATCGAAAATAGATGGGCAAACCGTATTTGTAAGAACAGGAGAATATGATGATGGAAAATTGGGAGAAATTTTTGTTGACATGCACAAAGAGGGCGCATCTTTTAGAAGCTTAATGAACTGTTTCGCCATATCTGTTTCTATAGGATTGCAATATGGAGTGCCTCTTGAAGAGTTCGTGTCTAAGTTCACCTTTACGAGATTTGAGCCGAGTGGTATGGTAGATCATGAAAATATCAAAAACGCTACTTCTGTTGTAGACTATATTTTCAGATTGTTGGCTCTAGAATATCTAGGACGCACAGACCTCGTGCATGTACCACCAGCTATATTAGAAGAAGATGGTATAGACCCTAAAGAAATTAGTCATGAGACAGAAGGAGACAATTTGGTTATAAGCCCTAAGCCATCACAAACAAAATCTTCTTCAAATGTAAGAGGAGTAAAACTGCAAACCAACGCCATTATAGAGCAAGCAAAAGGACTAGGTGAAGGACCAGCATGTAGAGAATGTGGCTACATCACGGTTAGAAGTGGTGCTTGTTATAAATGTCCAAACTGTGGTACTCAAACAGGCTGTAGTTAAAAAGTAGTTAAAATAGATTTCTAAAAATCCCCGAAAATCAGAACTTAAAGTTTGGAATTTCGGGGATTTTGTAATTTAAAAATACCTAAATAATGCTGAAACGATATTTTTTAAAGCTTTTCACTGAGTCGTTCCCATTCGCACATAGCAAATTCCAACTCTTGTTTTATAATTTCATAATTGTCGAAAAAGGAGGGATCTGCTATTAGTTTATTGTATTGTTCAGGGTCTTTGAGTTGGGCGTCTATAGTGGCTATCTTAGTTTCAAGTTTTTGGATTTGTTGTTCTATAAGACCAATTTCTTTCTTAATTTGTTGAGTGTTTTTATCTGTAGATTTGTCAGATGCTAAAACACTCTCTACCTTAGCTGCGATTGGTTTTTCTACCTTTTCAAATGCTCTCATGTTTTCTACATTCTTTTTCTCCAAAAACTCATCTATAGTATCGAGATGCTCTCTGATACCTTGGGGTGTAAACTCAAATAACTTAGTAGTAAGACCCGATAAAAAGTCTCTATCATGCGAAACTACTAGTACAGTTCCTTCAAAATTTTTCACTGCATTTTTAAGGATTTCTTTAGATGTAAGGTCTAAGTGATTGGTAGGCTCATCTAGTACGAGGAAGTTTCTAGGCTCTAAAATCAAACGACATAATGCAAGCCTCGATTTTTCACCACCAGAAAGCACCTTTACTTTTTTATAAACATCGTCACCCGTAAATAAGAAGCACCCTAGCAAGTCTCTCAACTTCGTCCTAATATCGCCTACGGCAACCTTATCTACCACATCGAGTACGGTGTCATTGCCGTCTATGGTGTCCGCTGCGTGTTGGGCATAGTAGCCTACGGTCACATTGTGGCCTAAAGTGATTTCACCTTTATCTAACGGGATGTCGCCTATCATCATTCTAGAGTAGGTTGTTTTACCCATACCATTTTTACCAATGAAAGCTACTTTTTCGCCTCTGTATATTTCTATAGATTGATTGTCTATTACTTTTTTAGGTCCAAATGATTTTGATAAACCTGTAGTTGTGATAACCATTTTACCCGAAGGTGGTGCTGCCGGAAAGCGAAGATTCATCGCAAACACTTTATCCTCTTCCACCTCTATTCGCTCCATTTTATCAAGTTTTTTAATGAGCGATTGCGCAAATGTAGCCTTACTAGCTTTAGCTCTAAATCGGTCTATATTTCGTTCTATTTGTGCTATTTCTCGTTGTTGATTTTTGGCAGCATTAATCATGCTTTCTCTCCGCTCTTCGCGCAAAATCCTGTATTGAGTGTAGGGTACATTATAGTCCTCTACATCGCCTGATACTACCTCTATAGTACGATTAGTGATGTTGTCTAGAAAGGAACGGTCGTGCGATACCATAACTATAGCACCATTATAGTCTTTCAAAAACTTTTCGAGCCATAAAATTGAGTCTATATCGAGGTGATTGGTCGGTTCATCGAGCAAAATTAAATGTGGTTTTTGCAATAAAATTTTCGCAAGTTCTACACGCATTTGCCATCCTCCACTGAGGTCTTTCATGGCTTTTTCAAAATCCATAGGGTCAAACCCAAGACCTTTCAAAATCCTTTCGGTTTGCTCTTGTATGTTAGATGTGTCATGCATTTCAAGCAAATGCTCTGCTTCTTGTAGTTGATTGATGAGATCCATGTAGCTGTCGGTCTCATAGTCAGTTCTTGTTTCTAAGTCATGCAAGATTTGGTCTCTTGTAGCCTGCAAGCGAAGCGGTTCTTCAAAAGCTTTTTTCGCCTCATCAATAACTGATAGTTGGGATTGATAGTGGAGCTCTTGGGGCAAATAACCAATCACAGTACCTTTTGGAAGCATCACGTTTCCGCCATCTAATGGTTGAAGTCCTGTCAATACTTTTAAGAGAGTTGATTTGCCTGCTCCATTACGACCTACTAGGCCAATTTTGTCGGTTTCGTTTATCAGAAATGATACTTGGTCAAACATTGTTCGTCCTCCAAAGTGTAGCGATATATTAGAAATAGCAATCATCGTTTAAGCTCTTTTTTTAAGGGCGCAAAGATAACCTTTGAGCTGTGAAAGGCTAATTTTATTCAATACTTGTTTATTAAAATCTTTTAAATGCTTCTATTTTTCAAAAAAAGGCATTATGTTGGCACAAAATTTCAAGTTATGTCTAAAATTATAGGAGGAATATTTACAGTTATCGGTACACTTTGTACTCTTGGAGTTATCTTTTTATATATGAACTCTTCTGCATATTTAAGCTATAATGACCCAGCAAAACATTTGTCATTTTTTGAAACGGGATATGCTGTTCCGGCATTATTGTTTGGATTAATGCTTACTGTTGGTCTTATATTCATGTTCTTTTCTAAAGAGCCAAACTTGAAATAAAAAGTAAGTTTTTTAACTTACTGTCAGTCTACTGCTTTTTTGTTTTTACCTACAAAGTACACACCTAACAGTATTAGTACAGCCCCTATGGCTTGCACCGGCACAAATGTTTCTCCGTCCAATACACCTAAACCAATTGCTACTAAAGGAATAAGATAGGTAACAGAAGCAGCGAATAGTGCATTTGTTCGTTGCACTAATTTGTAAAAAATCAACCAAGCAACCACAGTTCCAAAAACAGCTAAGAAAAGAATGCCTGAAAACGAGTAAAGCGCTTGAGGAGCACTAAGAACTTTCGCTGGCAATCCTATAAAAATTCCTAGAATCAAAGCAGGAAAGCCCATCATAAACATAGCAATGGATGTAACATGTAAGGCGTTTACATTTGGAAACTGGTGCTTTACATAGTTGGAATTGGTGCCGTAGCAAAGGGTAGCAATCACAGATAAAATGGCATAGCCAGATAAATCAAGACTTAATCCATAGCGACCAACTACTAAGATAAAAGCCCCTAAGAAACCCAACAATACCCCCAGCCATTTTTCGCGCGAAAACTGTGTGTTGAAAAAGTAAATGCCAGTAAGTACTGTAAAAAGGGGAGACAAAGAATTGATAATACCATTTATAGAACTGTTGATTTTGGTGGTAGAAAAGGCAAATAAAAAAACGGGTATGCCAGTACCAAGAAGTCCAACAATAAGGATCTTAAGCAATAAATTTTTGTTGATATGTTTGAAAGCCATAAAAAGAAAAGGAGAAGAAGCTAGGAAAGAAAGGGATAAGCGAAGAAGTCCCACTTCTATGGGGGTATATACTATTAATGCTTTTTTAATTAAAATATAGGAGCTACCCCAAATAAAAGTGAGCGTAAGCAATAATAGCCAGTTTGTTGCATTGTTATTTTTAGACATGGGCGCAAAGAAAGCAAAAAAATCACCAGTCTTTCTCGATTTTTACCTCTACAGGTCTTCCCTGCTTTTTATTCATTTTTTCTTGTGTTTTTTCTTCTTCATTTTGCAAGGCTTTCAAAATATTTTCAGCAGCCTCTTTTGAGAGTTTTGGCGCTTCGCCTTCATCTTTTTTGTCTTTGTTTTCTTTTTGATCTTTACCTTCTTGCTTATCGTTATCGTTGTTTTTTTCTTGTTTATCGTCTTTATTTTCTTGATCTTTTTTCTCTTGATTTTCCTTGTTTTGATCCTTATTTTTATTGTCGTTTTGATTTTGCGCTCTTAGTTTTTCATTGGCATATGCAAGATTGTACTTTGTGTCTTGGTCATTAGGATTTATTTTTAGAGCTTGCTTGTAGGCAGAAGCAGCTTCTTTGTACTTTTGTGCATCCATATAGCTATTGCCCATATTATGAAAAGCATAAGCGCGTTGTTTATAGTCTGTCAATATTTTAGATGCCAATTCAAACTGGCTTGCTGCCTCTTCTTTTCTGTTGGGTTGTTTGTAAATTGCATTTCCGAGATTAAAAGTAGCTGGGGCGAAGTTGTTTTTTTTGTCTAAGGCTTTGCGATAGCTGGCTTCAGCATCTGTATAGTTGCCATTATTAAAGAGTTTAGTGCCCGAGCGGGTGTGCGTACGCTCATTATCTTGAGCTACCAAAAGATTAATAGTGCATAATGAAAAAATAAAAGTAAATCCCTTGAACATTTAACTTAAAATATTTTTCAAATATACAGTTAATACAGCTAAAGGAGTTCTAAAATTGGTTAAAGAAAATTGTGTTTGTTTTTAGTAACAAAAAACATAAAAATTATTAATAAAAAAATGCTCAATTAGCTAATTTGCTTTTTTTACGACCATATAAAAAATAAATTAGCATACCTATAGCTAGCCATACTAAAAACCTTTCCCAGTTAGTGATGCCAGACTCGCTCAGTAAGTACCCACATGCTAAAAACGAAAGAAGAGGAATTAAAGATGCCTTATTTTTAAACGCATACACGGCTAACCATAAACTTAACGATATAAAAAATAAGTGAGGAAAAGCATGGCGAATAGCGTTTATATCAAAACCATTGTTGTATCCAAGATAGTTGCAAAATGAACCAAAATCATAAATGAACCAAAAGGTTATTACTGCCATTAAAAGCGAAGGATAAATCCATTTAGCATTAATGTAAGTAACCTTAAATGATGGTTTATAAATGCCATCGGTATGCATTTTCATAACCCCAGCAGACACCACTGCAAATGCGAACAAAGTACCAATGCTTGTGAGGTCTATCATTACATCCATATTTGCAAACAATGCAGGAATGGCTACTAAAAAACCAGTGAGAATAGTAGAAAAAGAGGGGGTGCCATATTTTGGGTGAACTCTACTAAAAACTTTAGGCAAAAGCCCATCTCTGCTCATACTCATCCAAATCCTAGGCTGGCCAATTTGAAATACTAATAAAACAGATGCAGTTGCCACCACTGCGCTAGCAGCTATAATGCCTGCTATCCAGTTTAAGCCAACCTTCTCGAATACAAAGGCCAAAGGCTCGCTCACATTTAATTCAGTATAGCTAACCATGCCCGTCAAAACAAGGGCGATGACTACATACAAAATAGTGCAAATTATCAATGAATAAATCATCCCTCTAGGTAAGTCTCTTTGTGGGTTTTTGCATTCTTCGGCTGTGGTAGATATAGCATCAAAACCTATGTAGGCAAAGAAAACAGATGAAATACCACCAAGTACCCCTGTAGCACCGTTTGGTAGAAATGGAATCCAGTTTCCAGGATTTACATAAAAAACACCGATAGCTATTACCATTAATATCACTATTAATTTTAAAATGACCATAGCATTTGCTGAACGTTTACTTTCTTTTATCCCCACATAAATAATGGAGGTAATAATTACAACAATGAAAAATGCAGGTAAATTACAAATTACTTTTGCTCCGAGAAGTGTCGGAGCCGCATCCCAAGCTGCTAAAGCTAACTCGTTCACCCCGTTTTTGGCCGACCAATAGTCTGTAAGTAGATAAGCAGGAATATCAATACCAAATCCTTTTAAAAATGATGCAAAATATCCACTCCATGAAATGGCTACAACAATATTTCCGATGGCGTATTCCATTAATAAATCCCAACCTATTATCCATGCTACAATCTCACCAAATGCAACATAAGAATATGTATAGGCACTACCAGAAACTGGAACTAGGCTTGCAAATTCAGCATAGCATAAAGCAGAAAAACCACATACAAAAGCAATAAAAATAAACAATAAAATAATGCCAGGTCCACCATCAAAGCTAGCTTTTCCGATAGTAGAAAAAATACCAGCACCCACCACAGCTGCAATACCCAATGCAGTTAAATCAACAACAGTGAGCGATTTTTTTAAGCCAGAATGCTCTGTATCTCCAACCAAAGTTGAGTCTAGTATAGCTTTCTCTGCAGATTTTTTTCTAAATAGATTTTCTAACATCAAAATTCTTTTTGGAAAAATATAAAAATCTACTGTTCAAAACAGATTTATCTAACTTTAATAAATTAAAAAAAGAAATTGGTCAAAGAGAGCCTTCTAGCTTTTTATCCTCTACCCAAAAATTATTGTAGCCTTCTCCTACAGTGATTTGTAGGTGTTGTTCTTGGATAAGTTCAAGCATAGATAGAAAAATAAAAATAGCATGAAGACGGTTTTCTACTCCTTCAAAAACTTGTTCAAATGCTATTCTACTTTTGATTCTCACCAAGTCTTTTAATAACATTTTCTCGCCTTCTATGGTGTATGGTGGCTGAACAATAGTATGCACAGCTTTGTTTTTTTCTTTTTCTACTCGGTCTAGCACATTTTGAAACGCTTTCATCAATCGAAACATAGTAAGCGATTGCATTTCATATTCTGTCTCAAATAGAGAGGCTATTTCTTTAGATTCCGATTCTAGATTTCCTCTTTTGGCTATACTTTGTCTATCGTCTTCGAGTCTGCGAAGTTCTTCGGTTACTTCTTTGTATTTTTTATACTCAATAAGTCGATTTACAAGTTCTTCGCGTGGGTCTATTTCTACTCCTTCTTCGGTCACTTCTTTTCTTGGTAAAAGCATTTTTGCTTTTATGCGCATGAGAGTAGCCGCTACCAAAATAAATTCACTCGCCATTTCTATATTGAGCTGCTCCATATTATGGATATAGTCTAAAAAGTCTTGAGTAATTTTAAAAATTGGAATATCATAGATATCTAATTCATCGCGTTCAATAAAAAACAGCAACAAATCAAATGGACCCTCAAACTGAGGGAGTTTTATCGAATATATATCTTGAGTATGCACGCTGCTAAAGTAATTATTTTTGACTTATCCATAAAAAGAAGCTTCCAAAGCTTCAAACTATTTTTAGTTTTATAAAAAGAATGAAATGAAAGGACTGCTATCTACTCTTGATTTTGCCGTATTTGCACTCTATTTTTTGATTGTAGCTGGTTATGGACTTTGGATTTATTATCAAAAAAGAAAAGCAGAGCAAACATCTACCGATTATTTTTTAGCGGAGGGCTCGTTGACTTGGTTTGCAATAGGTGCATCGCTTATTGCTTCAAACATCAGTGCAGAACAGTTTATAGGCATGAGTGGAGCGGGATTTAAAATGGGATTGGCCATAGCGAGCTACGAGTGGATGGCAGCGGCTACACTTATTATAGTAGCTATTTTTTTTATGCCAGTGTATTTACAAAACAAAATCTATACAATGCCGCAGTTTCTAGAAATGCGGTATAATGGCTCTGTGGCATTGATAATGGCCATATTTTGGCTCTTTTTATATATCACTATTAATCTCACCTCAATCATCTACCTTGGCGCTTTGGCGGTGAGTAGCATTTCGGGTTTTCCGTTTTGGACTTGTATGATAGGGTTAGCGGTATTTGCTATTTTTATTACGCTAGGTGGCATGAAGGTGATTGGTTACACTGATATTATACAAGTATTCTTTTTAGTTCTTGGCGGGCTTGCAACTACATATCTAGCGCTAAACTTAGTAGCGCAATCTATGGGATACAGTGGTGTAGGAGCAGGATTTGGAGCTATGTTGTCGCAAGCTCCTGAGCATTTTACAATGATTTTGCCTAAAGATAATCCAAACTTCATAGATCTTCCTGGCCTGACAGTATTGGTAGGAGGAATGTGGATTGCTAATTTTAGCTATTGGGGGTGCAATCAATATATCACACAGCGTGCTTTAGGAGCTGATATATCTACAGCCCGAAAAGGGATTTTATTTGCTGCATTTTTAAAACTGCTTATGCCTGTCATAGTGGTGCTACCTGGGATAGCGGCCTATGTGCTGTATCAGCAAGGAGTTTTTACAACAGAAATGGAAGTAGGGGGGAAGGTTATCGTAGACAAGGCTTACCCTACGTTGCTAAATCTATTGCCATCTGGGCTAAAAGGATTGGCTTTTGCTGCACTCACAGCAGCTGTAGTAGCCTCGTTGGCTGGCAAAGCCAATTCTATTTCTACTATTTTTGCGTTAGATATATATAAAAAGCATCTTCATAAAAATGTTTCTGAAAAGCAACTTTTAGGAGTTGGGAAAATAACGATAGTAGTATCATTAATAGCAGCAGTATTGATAGCTCCTTATCTTGGCATTGACAAACAAGGAGGCTTTCAGCTTATACAAGAATACACAGGCTTTATTAGTCCAGGTATATTTGCGTTGTTTTTGTTGGGTATGTTTTGGCGGCCTACTACTTCTCTTGCGGCTATTTATGGGGCTGTAGGTAGTCTTTTGTTTTCAATCTTGCTGAAGGTTTTGCCTTCTATGATGGATTTGTCGGGGTTGTCGGATGTTGGGCTGTCGGTGGCCAACAGCGGTGGTGTTTATGAAATTCCATTTTTAGACAGAATGGGGATTGTGTTTGCATTATGTATATTAGGGATGGTGATTATCAGTCTTTTGCAACAAAAAATCAACCCAAATGTGCATGTTGGAAAATTGATAAAAGTCGATAAAAAATGGTTTGTGGTAGAAAAAGACTTTTTTTTTGGCATAATATTGGTTATTATAGCTCTTGTAATTCTTTACGCTTATTTTTGGTAAACAATTTTAAAAACAACTAAAACAAACTAAAATGAAAAAGATACTTATTCTTCTAACTGTGCTCATTTCAACAGAAGCATTCGCACAGCAAACAATCAATGGAGTGACTCTCCCAGCCAACCTAAAGGTTGAAAAAACAGAGTTGAAATATAACGGAGGTGGGATTCGTAAAAAAGCATTTTTCAAAGTTTATGTAGCAGGACTATATGCTTCTGAAAAAACTAAAGATGCTGCAAAATTATTGATTGGTAATCAAGAATTGGCGGTGCGATTACAGATTACGTCATCAGTTGTGAGTAGTAGCAACATGTCAGAATCTATCAGAGAAGGGTTTGAAAAGTCAACAAAAGGCAACACCGCTCCTTTAAAAGCTAAAATAGATGCTTTTATCAATACTTTTTCCAAAGAAGAAATCAAAGAAGGAGATGTGTTTATTCTATATTACTCTCCTGAAGATGGCGTAAAGGCTTATAAAAATGGAAAATTTCAATCTACTACTGCGGGAGTAGACTTTAAGAATGCGCTCTTTGGTATATGGTTGGGGTCAGATCCAATTGATGCTGATTTGAAGGCAGGATTGTTGGGTAATTAACAAAGCATAAATCAAAAAAAATGGCTGCCAAATTTGGCAGCCATTTTTTTTGAT